>JAFYQY010000138.1 GCA_017559685.1 Alistipes sp. | reverse complement strand
GCTCTCGTCGGTTGCTAAGTTGCGTTACCGTGACTCGCAGGATGGTATCTCGAACACATTCTCGATTGTTCCTAAGTCACTCGGTGTTGACGAGGCTACTCGTGTAGAGAACCTCGTAACAATGATGGACGGTTACTTCACTAAGGGTGCACACCATCTCAACGTGAACGTTCTCAACCGTGAGATGTTGATGGATGCAATGGAGCACCCAGAGAAGTATCCACAGCTCACAATCCGTGTTTCGGGCTACGCTGTAAACTTCACTAAGTTGAGCCGTGAGCACCAGTTGGAGGTTATCTCTCGCTCGTTCCACGAGAAGATGTAATTTACAATAAGAGACGTTAGCGGCGTTAGGGTCGTTAGCGGATATTAGAGGTTGTTAAGGGTTTTTAGAGTTTTTCTTATTCTCCTTAACAACCTTTTTAATAAACAAAGCTAAGATTTATGAAGATAAATGTTCACTCATACGAGTCGCTCGGCACATTCGATGGCCCAGGTTTGCGACTGGTAGTCTTCTTGCAGGGCTGCAACTTCCGTTGTCTCTACTGCGCCAACCCCGACACTATCGACTTGAAGGGCGAGTCGAAGGCTACCGACCTTCAGCATATCGTAGATATGGCAGTTAGCGAAAAGCCCTTCTTCGGCAAGCGTGGTGGCGTAACCTTCAGCGGTGGCGAGCCTACCGTTCAGGCCAAGGCGTTGATTCCGCTCGTAAAGAAGTTGAAGGAGCAGGGCATCCACGTCTGCATCGACACCAATGGCTCGATATGGAACGAGCACGTCGAGGAGTTGTTCTCGTTGGTCGATTTGGTGTTGCTCGATGTGAAGGAGCACAACGCTGCACAGCACCTCCTTCTCACAGAGCGTAGCAACGAGCAGACTTTGCGCACTGCGGAGTGGCTCGAGAAGCACGAGAAGCCATTCTGGTTGCGCTACGTATTGGTACCTGGATATAGCGATCGTGAAGCCGATATCCGTGCTTTGGGCGAGCACTTCGGAGCGTTCAAGATGGTTGAGAGGGTGGAGGTTTTGCCTTACCACACACTCGGCGTTCACAAGTACGAAGCTATGGGGCAAGAGTACAAGCTCAAGGGGGTAAAAGAGAATACGCCCGAGCAACTCGACGAGGCTCGCAAGCTCTTCGAGCAGTACTTTAAAACAGTATTCGTAAACTAACAATAAAGGCTATCGAGATTTCGATAGCCTTTATTCTTACTCCTGAAAGAGCATCTTGAATTTTATTCTGATAGTTAATGGTAGTACACCGTCGTATTTCGACTTCGAGGTCTGGAACTGCACACCCTGATAGTCGCTCTTATTGATAACATCAGCCGAGACGGTGCTTGCCAAGAAGTAACTGCTACTTCCGTAGAAGCCCACATTCGCAGGCAAATCAACAGCCACACCATTCGAGAATGCCTGCACATCCTCAACTACAATCTCTACGCTTGTCGACTTTGAGGTAAAGCTATCATTCAACACATAGAAGCCCTGACCTGCGCCCGTAAAGGTAACCTCGACGTAGTTGTCGGCAACATCTGTTACGGTTGCACCCTTCTTCGACTCGTTGAGAACGAAGTTCGAAGCCTTGATGTAGTCGCCATTCGCAACAACCTCCTTTTCTGCAACATCCTTAATCGAGGTGTCGAGACGATAGGTTGCAATCGGCAGATACTTACAATCATTCGCAAAGTCTATTCCGAGAAGGTCAATATGGTCGTCAAAGAGCTGAATAATTGCCCCCTCCGAACCCATCGTATTATCCACTCGTGTAGTGCCGTCGGATGTGATAGGCACTCCGCACGACGGGATGTGAACACACCAACCCGAAGTTGGCACACCCGCCTCGTATGTTCGATAGATATTGGCTCTATCCTGATACTTCTGGAGCTTCCACTCCCAATGCGAGTGACCGCTAAACCACACCGAGTTGACATATCGGTCGCACAACTTCTCGAGCAGAGTGAGTTGCGTACCCTTCAGCCAGTTGCCCGACGGGTAGATATCGTTCAAGTTGCCCGCACGCTTAGGGAAAAAGAGATGCGTAATCACAAAGCAACGCTCGTTGCGATACTCTTCGAGTTTTCCCTCCAACCACATAAGCGAACTATCGAGATATGCCGACGAGAAGTTCCAAATCGACATTCCGAGGAAGAGGAAGTGATCGGTTTTACCATTGCGCTCCACGCTCTGCTCGTAGACAAGCGGCAAGCCGATATACTCGTTCCAAAGCTCTGTATTCAGACCACCGCTTGTAGCGTCGTGGTTACCCGTTACGGTATAGACAGGTATTGACGACTGCGAGACAATATCCTTATAGAGGGTAAACTCCTCCTCTTTTCCGTTCTGCGAGATATCGCCACAGATGCAGACCATCTCCACTCCCTTCGAAGCAAAGTGCTCCAACGCACGCTCAAAATCGACATCGGGATTGATGGCCGAGCGACCCAAGTGGACATCCGACAATATACCGAAGCTATAGAGCGGAGTATTCGAAGCTGTTAAATTCGACTCGGGGATAGGAATTGTTCCCAAACGCACACCTTCGCCATCATAGACACCAATCTTCACAGCCTCACCTGGTGCGACATTCACATCGATAAACTCCTCATAGTAGGCAATCTCATCGACCGTAAGTGTGCAGATTGGGCCATAATTAAGCAACAGACGTCCATCCGCCTTCTCGTACATCAAGGTGTAAGTTCCCGAAACGGAGGTTCTGACCTCGATGCGATTGTCGGCAAGAATCTCGCCACTTACGACATCGTCCTCTTCGAGGTTTATCTTTATCGTGTAGGAGTTTCCGCTTACCCAATTGTAGTTATTTGAGCCGTTTATCTCGGCCAACTTGGCTCCATCCAACTCGAAGATCGCCAAGTCATTATCGTTTATCTTGACGCTAAATTTCAGCGTTCTATCCCTGAAGGCATTCTTCTCGGACGAAGGGAGAGCCATAGCATAGGCTACATATCTCTCGCCCTGCGCCAACGCAGCTCCGTCGCCCAGAGTCACCGAAACCTTATCGTAAGTACCCTTACCCAAGAGCACCTCGGCGCCACCGCCTATCCAATCGAGAGTCAGACCTGCCGTTTTCGAAGCAACCATTGCGCCATTAGCACTTACCGAAGCCTCCTGCAACAACACCGACTCCGCCTTTGTATTGGTAATCACGAAGCGGAAAGTTGCGGGCAGATGATTGAACTCGAGCATTGTACGCTCACCCCTGTACGGAGTTGTTGCGTACATATACATATACTCCTTGAGGAAGCTCGGGTCTTGGTTTGCCGACTGCGAGAATGAGGCAGGCATCTCGAAATGAATAGAGTGATGCTTCTTTTCTGCATCTTCGCTGATACGTGCACCCCCCGCAACAGCGTAGCAATACTTAGCCTGAACCAAACTGCTCGAGGCGTAGTAATTCAGCGTCTGAAAGTCGGCGTGATAGGCATCATTCTCATACGGAGCGACCGAGAGAGCAGTACAACTCTCCCCCACTGCATCGTCTGCGGGTTGCGATGTAGTGTAGCTCACAATCGGCGCTTCGCCATCGGATAGTATAAACGCAAGGTTGTCGGCACTACTCTCCCACTTAAGCGTCATATCGCCATTACCCTTGCTGTCGTCGAACACGGCACGGGTAACGTCGGTGTCGTTGGTCGCTGCATTGTGACCACAACCGCTCAACAGATTAAGGCGCACATACTCCTCTACGGGAGTCTCTGGCTCATTATTATCGATCGGCACGTCGGGGGTAGGTGTACAACCTACGGCAAAGACCACCAAAGCCAACAAACAAAATCTAAACTTGTAGAATTTCGTACTCATATTGTGCGCAATTTTTAATCTATTATTTAAAGCAACAAGGGTGCTTTCAAGACTCAACAGCCCGAAAACACCCTATGTTACAATCTATTTCATTGCTGAATGGATTAGTTATACTTCCTATCAAACTCCTCGTCGCTCATCACTGCAAGAATTATGATATCTACAATCGATGCCACGAGCGAGAGATACGACCAGCAGAGTACCAAATAGAGAATACCCCATCCGACCTGTCGCAGATAGAACTTGTGAATACCCAAACCGCCCAAGAAGAAGGCGAGAATTATAGCCACTATACGACTTCTCTTATCAACCGGCCTAGTCTGCTGTGCAGGCTGCGATGCAGGTGGAGGTGTTGGTCTTGGTGGAGGTGGCACCTGTGGTGCATTCTCCGAATTGATGAACTGTCCGCAATAGGCACACTTATATGCCTGGTTATTAGATGCTAATTTAAATTTATCTCCGCCACAATTAGGGCACTTAAATCCTTGGAGCATTATTAGAGGGTTTTTATGGTAGTTAAATATTTGTTAAGTCTGTTTACCTTGCTTGTGAGCTCTGACTTTACAGCCTCAGCATCCTCCGCTGCAGCCAAGCTGTCACACAAGGTAGAAATCTCGGTCAAGCTATCCTCAACCTTATTGGCAATGTTCGGGTTATTGTACAGCTTCTCGTTAGGCATCGAGCTCAACTTGTCGATTGTCATATTGAACAGGCGCACGAAGTCATCCTTCCACTCCGAATCATCCTTCTCCAACGAACCCAAAATCTCGAGGTTGGTAGCCTGGACAAGGTGCACTACATTGCGCTTGCACTCCATCTTAGTCTCCTGCTCCTTAGCACCCTTCTCAGCGACGTGTGAGCTGAAAGCCGACACGCTACAGAGTGCGATAAATGCGAGCGAGAGCAACAAAATACCTACGTAGTAGACCTTAAAACAGCCCGGCTCAACATTGTTGATAATGAGCGTAAAGAAGAGTGTCCACACAAAGATTGCAACTGCGTAGACATTCACGCAGATCGATACTGTTGCGTTGGTAACATTGAGAATCTTCTCGTTCGACAAAATCGGAATATTGACCATCAACAAGAGCTCTGCCAAACAAGTCGACACAACATTGATGTAGAACAAGTGGTCGATAGGCAGCTCAAGAAGGTTGAATATCAAGTAGTAGATACCTACAGTACAACCGAGAGTCAACAATACAATTATAGGGAATAATACCTTTTTCATAACTTTTATCCTATTACGATTAGACTACTATTTAACTGGTGGTGGCGGTGGCATCATTGGGAAGAGGTGTGCCAACTCGCCTGCATTTGCGGCCGAAGTCCAAGCCGAACCGCCAACCTTATACACGTAGGTATCACGGGTCACTTCGCCCTGAGCAATCATACCCTGGATAGCATCAACGGTGAACGGACCTACGGTCTGGCCATTCTTAGCAACATAGAACGAGGACTGCGGAGGTTGTGGAATCGACTGCATAGTGTTGCCTACAGCACCACCTACGGTCTGACCAAGGGCATTACCCATACCGAAGCCCATACCTACGCCCATATATGTTCCTGCACCCTCGTTGCCGGCTGCAGTCTGTGCAATGTCGAACTGCTTCTGCTGTGCATAGCTGATACCGAGCTTGCTCAAACGAGCCTGCTCTGCGATACCATCCATTACAGCCTGATAGCCCTTATCCTTCTCGTCGAACTCGATGCTCTCGATGTTGAAGTTGAGCAACTCTACGCCATACTCCTCGAATGTGAGGTGGAGAGCCTTGATAATGGTCTTTGCAAGCTCACGGTAGCTAACGCCAAGCTCGTTGATATTGACGTTGTTCTCCTTCATATACTTGCTGATGTTCACCTTTACAGCCTCGACAACGTCGATACGCAACTGATCGTCGATCAAGTCGGTTGAGAAATTCGAGAATGTACCGATAAACTTCTTCACAAACATTGCGCTGTCCAAGATACGAATACCGTACTGGCCACGAGCCGCAATCTTGATAGGAATCTCGAAGTAAGGGTCGATAATGCGCAAACCACCTGTACCCCAATACATATCACGCTTGTCGAGCTTGCTTACAAACCAAAGCTCAGCTGCGAAGGTGGTCTCGCCACCGCTGGCAATGTTTACGAGCTTACCGAGCATCGGCAAGTTCGATGAAGACAAGACGTGTCGTCCCGCCTTAAAAGTGTCGCAAAGAACACCGTTCTTGAAGAAGAGTGCCTCCTGGCTCTCGTTTACAGTCAAAACGCTGCCCAATTTAATCTCTCTCGTAGGGTGCTTGTAGACAATTTCATCTCGATCGACAGGCTCCCAATGGATAGTGTTAATTATAGCCATATCTTCTGTTTTTAATGATTTTTCTTGCTCATCATCCCGCTACTCATCGTGCGAGATACAACCAAAACCGCTTATCCGCTTTTCGTTCACATCTCTATCGAAGAGAACGAAACACGACCGATTATAGTATACTTCTTTGCAAATATAATAAAAAAGAGTCAAAACGTCACAAAAAAACTCAATTTTTTACACTCCACTTTTCAAACAGATAT
>JAFYQY010000137.1 GCA_017559685.1 Alistipes sp. | reverse complement strand
TCAGGTGTCGAAGACCGAGAAGATTATCTTCCCTATCATCCTCACCATCATCATCGCTCTTCTCCTTCCATCGGCTGCTCCACTCGTGGGCTGCTTGATGCTCGGTAACTTGATGAAGGAGTGTGGTGTTGTTGATCGTTTGGCTAAGACCGTTCAGAACGAGTTGATGAACATCGTGGTTATCTTCCTCGGTATCTCGGTTGGTGCTACAGCTACAGGTGAGTCGTTCCTTAACGAGAAGACTCTCTTTATCCTCGTACTCGGTATCCTCGCATTTAGCTGTGGTACTGCTGGAGGTCTCCTTCTCGCTAAGTTTATGAACCTCTTCCTCCCTGAGGGAAAGAAGATTAACCCACTTATCGGTTCTGCAGGTGTATCTGCTGTTCCAATGGCAGCACGTGTATCGCAGACTGTAGGTCAGAAGGCAAATCCTTCGAACTTCCTCCTTATGCACGCTATGGGCCCTAACGTGGCTGGTGTGGTAGGATCGGCGGTTGCGGCGGGTATTTTGCTTGCCTTCCTCGGCTAAAATAAAAAAAATCATTCTGATTGGTGTATATTTCACCAATCTGCAATAGCGGAGTTCCTCACATACGCTTAGTATGCTGCGGACTCCGCTTCTTGTTTGGCAATAAATACCCTCAATCATCTCTGATTTTTTGTTGTAGCGTGTAGTGAATTTAGGGAGGTCGGTGAGATTAATGACAATTCTCTATTTTCCTTAAACTCTTTAAACTCTTTAATTTCTCCTTAATGCCCTTAATGCCCTTAATGCCTTTAATCAAAACGTAAAAAATGCAAACTACTATTGCATATATCAATTTTTTTGCATAAATTTGATATATGATTTCACGGAGTGGAATTTCCGCTTTATCCGCCTATGGCGGACTAAGCCCACGCCTGAGGCGGGGGTTTGGGGGTGGGTCAGATTTGTAAACGCAGTGGAACGCTGCGAGAAAAGAGGTAGACTCTTGCTGTTTTATTATTTATATGAAAGCAAACCTTAAACTTCACTACTATACCCACGAGGGTTCTAAATTGCAGATTGTACCCGCTGAGGGTAAGCCTATCGATATGCGTCACGATGGCAATGGCCTTTGGAGCGTAAATATCGAACTCCATTCCGACCGCCCTTATCACTACGCCTATCGTGTTGTCGAGGGACGTAAGACCATCCGTCAGGAGTGGGGTGAGGGTCACACACTCACCGAGATTGCGGGCGTGCCGGCAGTTGAACTCCTCGACCATTGGTGCGACCTCCCTCTGAATAAGACCTACCACACTTCGATGTTTAGCAAGTGCATCTTCAAGCACACCGTCGAGCCATTGACCAAGCTTGCGGGCGATACCCACTATATCGAGGTCGAGGCGGCATTGCCTCCTACCGAGCGAGTGGCTATTGTCGGCTCGTCGAAGGAGTTGGGCGAGTGGCATACCGACAAGGCTATGCAGATGTCTTACCTCGGCAACTATCGTTGGGGTCTCTATCTCTCGGGTAATGAGTATGCCGAGTATAAGTTTGTTGTGACGACTGCTGAAGGCAAGTTCTTGCGCTGGGAACGAGGCGAAAATCGTACCATCGTGCCTACCGACAAACTCCACCTTACACTCGGTTTGCGCCTGCGTGACGAGGTGCAGTGGCGAGGTGCTGGCGTGGCAGTTCCCGTCTTTTCGTTGCGCTCGGAGCAGAGCTTTGGCGTAGGCGAGTTTGCCGACTTGCAATCGTTGGGCGAGTGGTGCGCAGCCACAAAACAGAGTATCATACAGATTCTGCCTATCAACGACACCTCGATGTCGTTCTCGTGGCAGGACTCCTACCCATATAATACCGTATCTTCGTTTGCGTTGCATCCGCTCTATATCCGTTTGAGCGATGTGGGCTACTTGCGTGGCGAGACCGACAGAGCCGAGATGGAGGCTCTGCAGGCGGAGTTGAATGCTCTGCCCGACGTGGATTACGAGCGTGTTATCAATGCGAAGATGAAGTATCTCCACCTCCTCTACGAGCAACTTGGCGCTCGCTGTATGGATAGCAAGTCGTTCCGCGACTTCGAGAAACGCAATCGTGAGTGGTTGATGCCGTATGCGGTATTCTCGGTGTTGCGAGACAAGTATGGCACCGCCAACTTCGAGGAGTGGAAGACCTTTACGAAGTATGCCGAGAAGCGTTGTGCGGCCTTTGCTGAGCGAAATGCCAAGGAGGTCGGCTTCTACTACTATGTGCAGTATCATCTCGACCGTCAGTTGCGTAAGGCGTGCGAGACTCTCAACGCCAAGGGTGTAGTACTCAAGGGCGATATTCCGATTGGCGTTTCGCCGACAAGTGTCGATGTATGGCAACACCCCGAGCTGTTTGTCACCACCTCGTCGGCAGGTGCACCACCTGATGACTTTGCAGCCGAGGGGCAGAATTGGGGCTTTCCGCTCTATAATTGGACGGAGATGGCAAAGGATGGCTACGCTTGGTGGCGTGCCCGCTTTGCTAAGATGGCTGACTATTTCGACACCTATCGCATCGACCATATTCTCGGTTTCTTCCGTATCTGGTCGGTGCCGAAGAGTGCTAAAAATGCTCTGCTTGGAGCCTTCTCGCCATCGTTGCCATATACCGCCGAGGAGATTCGCTCGGCAGGCTACGACTTCGATGAGGCGGTGGATGTGGCGAAGGAGTACAACGATGATAATATCTTGTGGATGGCTTGCGACGAGGGCTTTGTACCTCGCATTTCGCCATTCGATACCGATAAGTTTAAGGCGCTCTCGAAGATGCAGCAAGAGGCCTTTGTGCGTCTGCACGACAACTTCTTCTACTACCGCCACAACGCCTTCTGGGGTATGACGGGTGCGGAGCGATTGGCCGATTTGACCGCTTCGACTTCGATGTTGGCGTGTGGCGAAGATTTGGGAATGATACCGAAGTGTGTGCCTCAGGTAATGCGTGACGAGCAGATTCTCTCGCTCGAGATTGAGCGTATGCCAAAGGAGTATGGCGTGCGTGTGGGCGATGTACTGCGCAACCCATATCTCTCGGTTTGCACCACCTCGACCCACGATATGTCGCCTTTGCGATTGTGGTGGCGTGATGAAGCGGAGCAGGAGTACTACTACAATAAGATGCTCGGCTTGGAGGGCGATGCTCCCGAGACGGCTACCGCCGAGTTGTGCGAGAAGATTATCGCTCGCCACCTCGCTTCGCCTTCGATGCTTACGATATTGCCTTTGCAGGATTGGTTGTCACTTTCGGAGGAGTTGCGTAGCGACGATATCGAGCGTGAACGTATTAATATCCCTGCTGTTGCTCACCACTATTGGCGCTATCGTATGCACCTCTCTCTTGGTGAGTTGATAGGCGCAACCGACTTGAATGAGAAGATTCAAGCTCTTATAACCGATAACGGTCGGTAGAATTGTAAGGCGAAGTAATTAAATGTTTTCTTGCGTGTCGTGTGGTTTGATGTAACCCTCGACACGCTTTACTATATCGTCACGCTCCTCGCACGAGATATAGTATTTGTTACCGTCGATATCGGTAATCTCTACGAACTTACCCCAGCGTGAGGCGTAGATATGGACGAACTCCATAGTTCGCAGATTGAGAAAACGACCATAGTGACCAAAGAAGCCCACCGCACTAAAGATAGGTACGCAGGCGTTCATTTCACGCTTTTCGACCTTGCGGATATGGGCGATATCTTCGTGAGATAGGGTAGTGTCCTCGGCTATGCACTGGATCTCGATGCCCTCCTCATCAACCACTACACGTCGAGGTACGGAGAGCGTCATCAGCGCCACGACAGCCACAATGAGCGAGATAAACCACGCTGCGATGTAGCCACCTTCATATACGAAGGTGAGCAGCGCACCCAAACCTCCAATTACTATAATATATACTATAGAGGTATAGAGTACTCGGCGACCGAGACGGTATTTGTAAATCTTCTCCATCCTATTTTACGCTTTCTACTATCGCTTCGGCTATGCGCTCGCCATCCAATGCTGCCGAGATAATTCCTCCCGCAAAGCCAGCACCTTCGCCCGCAGGGTATAAGCCTCCCACCTCGGGATGTTGCAATGTCTCTCTATCACGAGGAATACGCACAGGTGTCGATGTTCGTGACTCGACGCCCACAACTACAGCCTCGTTAGTGAGGTAACCCTTCATTCTCTTGTCGAATACCGATATCGCCTCACGTAGACGTGTCGCCATAAACTGAGGCATCCACTCGTCGAGTCTCGACTCAACGATGCCCGGCACATACGAACACTTCGGCAATGATGTTGAGCGACGACCCGCCACGAAGTCGGCTACACGCTGAGCTGGGGCAGTCTGGTGCTCGGGAGCCTGTTCACGAGCCATCTGCTCCAACTGCTGTTGGAATACCAAACCTGCCAAGGCTCCATACTGCTTCGAGAGGTGCGCAAAGTCCTCCTCTCGAATCTCGGTCACGAAGCCCGAGTTGGCGTATGGCGAGTTGCGATGCGATGGCGACATACCATTCACTACCGACTCGCTCTGATCTGTCAATGCCGGCACGATAAAACCTCCTGGGCACATACAGAACGAGTAGACACCTCGACCTCCTACCTGCGCCACAAGCGAGTAGGATGCCGATGGGAGATACTCCATATCGGGCGAGCGATGGTATTGGATGTTGTTGATGAGTTGTTGAGGGTGTTCGATACGCACACCCATAGCGTAAGGCTTCGCCTCCAAGCGTACGCCACTACGATGCAACATATAGTATATATCTCGTGCCGAGTGTCCCGTAGCAACCACTACGGCCTGCGCCTCGACCTTGTCGCCTCCTGCGATTACGCCCTCAACACGACCATTGCGTACAATCAACTCCTCGACCCTCTTCTCGAAGTACACTTCGCCACCTGCCGTGCGAATAGCATCACGCATATTGGCGATGATGCGTGGCAGTTTGTCCGAGCCGATATGAGGGTGTGCCTCATACAAAATCTCGGGCGAAGCACCGTGGTAAACAAGGCGTTGCAATGCACGGTTGTAGTCGCCTCGCTTCTTGCTGCGAGTGAAGAGCTTTCCGTCAGAGAATGTTCCTGCACCACCCTCGCCAAAGGCGTAGTTCGAATCGGGATTGACACCCTGGTTGCGCTGAATTTTTGCGATATCTTTGCCTCGCTCGACAACCTCCTTGCCTCGCTCAAAGAGTATGGGCTTGAAGCCTAACTCTATGAGTCTCAACGCACAATATAAACCCGCAGGGCCGGCGCCGATGATTATAATCTCGGGCTTGCCCACCACCGACGGATAGTCGAAATGGAGCGGCTTTGGCTGCTCCTCGTTATCGATGTAGGCCTCGAGCGAAAGATTGACCTTCAACGCACCACGCCTTGCATCTACCGAGCGCTTGACGATGCGCAAGAGTGCGATATCGCTCTCCTTGATGCGTAATTCACGAGCCACCAACGGAGCGTAGAACTTTGCATCGGAGGCCTGCTTGGGCGAGAGAGTAAGGTTGATAATCTTTGGCATATAGTTCGCTAATAATGTGCAAATTTAGCACAATTATCCGAAAAAAGAGACGCCAAGGTTGCGAATTGCAAAAAAATAGTTACCTTTGCACTCGCACTAAGGCGGATATGGTGTAATTGGTAGCCACGCCAGACTTAGGATCTGGTGCCGAGAGGCGTGGGGGTTCGAGTCCCTTTATCCGCACAAGCGACTGTCATACGGCAGTCGCTTTTTTTTGTGCGTCTAAAGGCACTCGTTCAGTCGGTGGCGGTGTGGCAGACCTGTCTGTGCAGTGTGCGTTGTAGCGTAGTCGTATTGCTTCGCAATCGTAAGC
>JAFYQY010000136.1 GCA_017559685.1 Alistipes sp. | reverse complement strand
TCAGCGCAATTTTGACTTAGTACATATAAATTTGGGATGGGGTGGATATTGTGATGGATACTATTTGCTCGATGCATTTGATTTATCAGAAAGTCGCTATAAAGAATATGCAGAAGAGGGCGATTACGGAATAGCTAATGGATATGTTTATGACCTAAATGTTGGATATACAATATACGATGACATACAATAACATATATACGCATATTTTGTAAAAAATATATAAATATAAAAAATACATGATTATGAAATCAAAAGTATTTATCATAATATTAGCTATTGCGACATTTGTTTCTTGCGAAAAATCACCATCAGTAAGTGAACATGAAAAGATTATAAATAACATAATGTCGCAATGCAAGAATTTCAATTCCGAGACTCTTGTTCAAGGTTTGCCAGGCAAATGGGAACGAGATTCTTATCTCATATACGAAGATGAGTGGCAGAATAAGTTCAGTGTGTATATGTTACAAGGAGTTCAGCATGGTGCAGGTCTTGCGTCATCAGAACTCACTTTCTACGCTGACAACAATGGTTTTACGTACATCATAAATACATCTCTTAATCCTAATGCAAATTCACATATATTAAATTTTGATTGGTATTTTGACACATATAGTCATAAGCTTCATTTGAGTGGAGAGGAATACAATATCGAGTATATGGTGTCAGGATTTAATAATGATTATCTCGTTTTGGACCACTACGACTCGGTAAATAAACAGAATACCCGTGAGATTTACAAGCGAGTAGTTGAGTAGCACATAGGATTTAAGCATAGCAGCAAAACGGCACAGGATTTTTGTGCCGTTTTGTTTTTTACCGACAAATTGCTAATTTTGTAATCGGTTATGGTTAATGTCAAATCAAAAACAAGAGATAACAATGAAACAGAAGAGTATTTTTGCACTTTTAGCACTCGTGGCGGTGGCTTGCAATAACCCAAACAACGGCAAGACACCCGAGCCCGAGTTGCCAAACGAGACTATGCAGTTGGAGCGTGAATCGTTCTACTACGAAAATCCCGAGAGTCGCACTCCAGCCTATTCGGTAGCATCGGAGGCACATCGTCTATCGTTCTTCGGCTGGGGCGAGGCGACCGACTACGCCTTCACAATGGAGCTTCCGAGCGATGTGGCAGGCGTAGACCGAGTATTGATTGAATATAAAATGGCGGGCTGGAACAAAGGTCCTGGCGAGTGGGATAACACCACAATGCTCTTTGTAGAGGACAAAGCGTCGGGCGAGCGTTACGAGATTACACGTGCCATAACCCCTTATGGCGGTGGCTTCGGCAAGTATTGGAGCAAGACATTCTGGCTTGATGTTACCGAGTACCTGCCTATGCTTTCGGGCTCGACAAACTTCTACCTATACTACGGAGGTTGGGATGCAAACGACAACCGAGCGCATACCGCAACCGTTACACTCCACTACTACAAGGGCACTCCAAAGCGCAACGTAGTATTTACTCACGAGCTCTACGACTCGAGCAAGAATGGCAACTCAGGCTATCGTGGTTGGGCATACGGCGTAGCAGGTCACGACATCGAGGATGCGGCTCGTCTTGGCGAACGCACCGTGGAGGTACCCGAGAATGTTAAGCGACTCGAGATGCGCATCGCAATCACAGGCCACGGTCACGATCAGGGAACATTTGTGGAGCGTGTAGGCTACCAAACACTCAACGCAGCAGAGTTCGACGACAACTACTACGAGGTAGTCGTAAACGGCACTCCTGCGGCGAAGAAGGGGCATATCTTCTACAGCAATGCCGACACCTACAAGCAGGCAGGAACATACCTCTACGATCGTGCTAATTGGGGACCAGGCCTCCCGATTGAGGTGCACTATTGGAATATTGCCCGTCCCGAGAATGGCTTCGGCACACTCACACTCGATCTCAACTTGGAGGAGTTCGTCTCGGAGATGACCGCACCAAATGCCGAGGGCGTAGCGCAGTATATCGTGCAGGTTAATTTGTTCGGTTACGACAAGTAGAAAAGGGCGTTAAAGAGAAAAAGGAAGGTCACTTCAAAAACCTTCCTTTTTTTTTATTATTCAAAATCGTAAATGATTGAGCTATTTTTGTGCGAAGCTAGGCGGCAAACCCGCAGCATAGTAGACCTATGTGAGGAGTTTGACGTCCGACGCTATCGTGTAAAAAGAGCCAATCAGAACGATTTTCCTAAAGACCAAACTCGGCCTTGATATCGTCTACCGCATCGAGCTTCTCCCAACCAAAGAACTCAACCTCACGCTCAACCTCAACACCATTCTCAACAAACTTAACAGCCTGAGTGTATGGACGATTACCGAAGTGACCATACGATGCGGTTGGCTCGAAAATAGGGTTCTTCAAACCGTAACGCTTAACGATTGATGCAGGACGGAGGTCGAAGAGCTTACCAATGCGCTCAGCAATCTCGCCCTCGCTAATCGAGAGTTTGTTTGTTCCGTAGGTATCAACATAAATCGACAACGGCTGAGCGATACCGATAGCGTAGCTCAACTGCACAAGGCACTCGTCTGCAACGCCCGCTGCAACCATATTTTTAGCGATGTGGCGTGCTGCGTATGCTGCCGAACGATCCACCTTCGAAGAGTCCTTACCCGAGAATGCACCACCACCGTGTGCGCCACGACCACCGTAGGTATCAACGATAATCTTACGACCTGTCAAACCTGTATCTCCGTGAGGACCACCGATAACGAACTTGCCTGTTGGGTTTACGTGGAGAATATAGTCCTCGCCGATAAGCTTTGCCAACTCGTCGCCAGCACGCTCCAAACGAGCCTTAACACGAGGGATAAGGATAGTGCGAACATCCTCCTTAATCTGTGCAACATCAACATCCTCGTCGTGCTGTGTCGAGACTACGATTGTGTGAACTCGCTGAGCCTTGCGGTCGTCGCCATACTCGATAGTAACCTGGCTCTTTGAGTCGGGACGGAGGTAGGTCATAACCTCGCCCTCACGACGGATAACCGCCAACTCCTTCAAAATTACGTGCGAGAGAATCAAAGTCGCAGGCATAAACTCACGTGACTCATTCACAGCATAGCCGAACATAATACCCTGGTCGCCTGCGCCCTGCTCCTCCTCGGTAGCACGCACTACGCCCTGGTTAATATCCGACGACTGCTCGTGGATAGCCGAAAGAATACCGCACGACTTGGCATCAAACTGCAACTCGCTACGGTTGTAGCCGATGCGATCGATAACTCGACGAGCAGTGCCCTGAATATCGACATAAGCGTCCGAGCAAACCTCGCCCGAAACGACTACCAAACCTGTGGTGCAGAGTGTCTCGCAAGCCACCTTTGCGCTTGCATCACGACGCAAGAACTCGTCGAGAATAGCGTCCGAAATCTGATCGGAAACCTTATCTGGATGTCCCTCTGATACAGACTCCGATGTAAACAAAAATCCCATAATTGTATCTTTTTTTTAGTTAATTTTCACAATCAGCTATTAGCCCTTAGCCATTAGCTTCTATATTTCGCAATATTGGGATTTGTAGCAGATACGCCGCAAAAAGATAGTTGCCGGTTTAGCACTTTTTTATTGTGGTTGCAATCAGTCCAAATCCCTCCACATTTGCGGTGGCAAAGATACAACTAAAAACGGAAAACTAAAAACGGAAAACGGAAAACTTTCAAAAAAATCACTATCTTTGCAAAGGGTATGGTATTTTTTTAGACACTCACGGCAGACAGAGTGAAAAAGTTAGGTTTGAGATATTACGCCATTGTCGCAACAGGTGCTCTCTCGGTGCTTGCATTCGCTTCGTGCGGTACGGTCAACCACCAACAAAAACAGAACGTAGAGGCAATCGTTAAGGAGCAACCGCAACGCCTGCGTCTACTATTTACGGGCGATGCGATGTGCCACACGCCACAAATAGCATCGGCACGTTGTCAAGACCGTACACTCGACTTCCGCCCCTCGTTCGAAGGAGTTAAACGCCACTTCGACAGAGCCGATATCGCAGTAGTAAATCTCGAGACAACAATCTCTCCGACATCGCAATATACGGGCTACCCTTGCTTCGCTTCGCCTGCCGAATATGCCGATGCGTTGGCGTGGCTCGGTACCGACATTGCCATACTCGCCAACAACCATTGTTGCGACAAAGGCAGTATCGGCATTCGTACAACGATAGCGAAGCTTGACTCGCTCGGAATTGCCCACACGGGAGTGTTCCACAACGAGGATGATCGTCAGCGCAACTCTATTCTCCGCTTCGAGCGCAACGGCATAAAACTATCGCTCATAAACTACACCTACGGCACAAACGGCAACCCGATACCGAAGGATTGCTACGTAAACCTTATAGACACCCTGCAGATGGCACACGATATAGCCATCGCCTCGGAGGGTGCAGACTGCGTAGTGGCGTGCATACATTGGGGCTACGAGTACCAGCAAAAGCCATCGTACATACAGCGCAAGTTGGCGAATTTTCTCCATCGTCACGGCGTAGGCATTGTGGTGGGGTCTCATCCGCATACGATACAACCCTACTCCGCAAGTGAGCGACAAATCACAATCTACTCGTTGGGAAATTTTGTCTCGAATCAGCGAAAGAGTTTTACCGACGGTGGTCTGTTGGCCGAGATTGAGATTGAACGAGGCGTAGACAGCCTCTGCCGATACTCGTTGCGTATGGTGCCGATATGGGTAAAGGTGCCTGGGCACAATATTCTCTCATCGGAGTTTATTTCAGAGGATAGTCTAACCGAGACACAACAGGCTGAATACAAGCGCTTTATCAACAACGCCGACTCTCTATTGAAGGTCAGCATAAAGCATTAGTCACCTATATTTAACCGATGAATATAGGGGCAGGGAGTAGATAAGTTCAAAAAAAATCGTACCTTTGCACAGCAAAACATAGCAAAACCTATGAAGAAAACACTACTTATTATCGTATTTGTGTTGACGCAGATGGCCTTTGTATCGGCTCGCACAACCTACAACATCAAAGATTTTGGCGCAAAGGGTAACGGTAAAACATCGAACACCGTAGCTATCAACAACGCCATAAAGGCTTGTAACGAGAATGGTGGAGGCATCGTACTCGTGCCTGCAGGAAAGTATCTCTCGGGCACTATCGAGATGCTCGACAACGTAGAGTTGCGCTTGGCCGAGGGTGCAGAGCTTATCGCATCACTCGATTTGCAAGACTACAAGCACTACCAGTGTCTGCGCGACGACTTTATGAAGTACAAGACTCCGTACACCGAGTATTGGAACCGTTCGTTTATCCTTGCACAACGAGTTAGCAACATCGCAATCACAGGCGACGGCGTTATAAACAGCAACCACCTCGTAGACCCTAACGGCGAGGGTCGCTCACGTGGCCCACACTGCGTGATGCTCGGCGAGGTTGATGGCGTAACCATTCGTGGTATTCACATCACCGAAGCTTCGAACTATGGTGTAATGGGTTACGAGGTGCAGAACGCTACTTTCGACAACGTAACCTTCACAAAGGGCCACGACGGCATTCACCTTCGTGGTGCTAAAAACTTGATAATTCGCAACTGCTCGTTCGAGACCGGTGATGACTGCATCGCAGGCGGCTATTGGGAGAACACCGTAATCAAGAATTGCTACATCAACTCGACCTGCAACGGTATTCGCATCATCTACCCTGTTAAGGACTTGGAGATTTCGCACTGCGAGTTTAAGGGCCCAGGCAAGTATGTTCAGCCACACCTTCCAAAACTTACAGGCAAGATGATGGCTGCAGTTATTATCCAGCCGGGAGCTTGGTGGGACGCTATCGGCGGCATAGATGATGTATATGTTCACGACCTTACAATGGACTGCGTGCGTTGCGCCTTTGCTACCGATTTGAAGGCTAATATCTCATCGAAAAACCTCGTTGTAGAGCGCATCAAGGCTACAAACGTAAACTATGCAGCAATCCAAATCGAGAGTTGGAGAGGCGGCGTATACGAGGATGTAACACTTCGTGATATCGATGTGCAGTACATCGGTCGCACCGACGAGAAGACCAAGCGTGAGTTGAAGTCGCCTACACAGGAGTCGCGCACCGTACCTTATTGGGCTATGTACGTGCGTAACATCAAGAACCTCACAATGGAGAACGTAAACTTCACCTTCACAGGCGAGGAGCACCGCACTCCAATCGGTATTCACAACGTTGCAAAGATTGATATGAAGAATGTCAATGCGCAAAAGACAGACGACAAGGAGATGATACACGCAGTAGATTGTCCACTCGTGCCACTCACACCG
>JAFYQY010000135.1 GCA_017559685.1 Alistipes sp. | reverse complement strand
GAAGATCACTAACGAGGTTATGGCCGACATCGACAAGGAGACTATCGATTGGACCATGAACTTCGATGACACTCAGAAGGAGCCTACCGTACTCCCTACAAAGATTCCGTTGTTGCTCGTTAATGGTGCAAGCGGTATCGCCGTAGGTATGGCAACCAATATGGCACCGCACAACCTCTCGGAGGTTATCGATGCTTGCTGCGCATACATCGACAACCGCGAGTGCACTTGCGAGGATTTGCTCCACTTTGTTAAGGGCCCTGACTTCCCAACCGGCGCCATCATCTATGGCTACGAGGGTGTTAAGGAGGCTCTCTTGACTGGTCGTGGTCGTGTAGTAATGCGTGCTCGCCACGAGGTTGAGACCACAGCAACAGGTCGTACCCAGCTCATCTTCACCGAGATTCCTTATATGGTAAACAAGCAGGAGATGATCAAGCACATCGCAACTCTCACAAAGGAGGGTCGCTTGGAGGGTATCGCAGACGTAAACGACGAGTCGGACCGTCAGGGTACACGTGTAGTTGTTACATTGAAGCAGGATGCTGTAGCTAACGTTGTTTTGAATATGTTGTTCAAGCACACCGAGTTGCAGACTTCGTTCTCGGTAAACAACATCGCATTGGTAAACGGTCGTCCACAGACTTTGAACTTGCTCGACCTTATCCGCCACTTCGTAAACCACCGTCACGAGGTTGTTGTACGTCGTAGCCGTTACGACTTGCGTAAGGCTGAGGAGCGTATGCACATCGTTCAGGGCTTGCTTATCGCACAGGACAACATCGACGAGGTTGTACAGATTATCAAGACCTCGAAGAGCGTTGATCTTGCAAAGGCTACCCTCTCGGAGCGTTTTGGTTTGACCGACTTGCAGACCGCAGCTATCGTCGAGATGAAGTTGCGTGCGTTGGCAGGATTGGAGCGTGAGAAGCTCCAGAACGAGCACAACGAGTTGCAGAACACTATCGACTACTTGACCGCAGTTCTTGCAGACGAGTCGATGCAGTTCGGCATCGTTAAGGACGAGTTGATCGAGATTCGTGAGAAGTATGGCGACGAGCGTCGTTCGGAGATTATCTACGCTTCGGAGGAGTTCAACCCAGAGGACTTCTACGCTGACGAGGATATGGTTATCACCATTTCGCACCTCGGCTACATCAAGCGTACTTCGTTGGCTGACTACCGCACCCAGAACCGTGGTGGTGTTGGTATGAAGGGATCGGCTACCCGTGACGAGGACTTCATCGAGCACATCTATGTTGCTTCGATGCACAATACAATGATGTTCTTCACCGAGAAGGGACGTTGCTTCTGGTTGAAGGTTTACGAGATTCCTGAGGGCACACGTTCGTCGAAGGGTCGTGCTATCCAGAACATCATCAACATCGAGCCAGATGATAAGGTTCGTGCATACATCAACTGCAAGAAGCTCAACGACGAGGAGTATATCAACTCTAACTATATTATAATGTGTACCAAGAACGGTACCGTTAAGAAGACTAAGTTGGAGGCTTACTCTCGTCCTCGTACAAATGGTATCAACGCTATCGAGGTGCGTGAGGGCGACCGTCTTATCGAGGCTAAGCTCACAAGCGGTGCTGCAGAGATTATGATTGCAACTCGTGAGGGTAAGGCTATCCGCTTCAACGAGACTACAGTTCGTGAGGTAGGCCGTACTTCAATCGGTGTGCGTGGTGTATCGCTCGAGGGCGACAACGAGGCTATCGGTATGATTTGCATCGAGCCAGATTCGAACGAGAACGTACTCGTACTCTCGGCTAACGGTTACGGTAAGCGTACAGACCTCGATGAGTACCGCATCACAAACCGTGGTGGTAAGGGTGTTAAGACTATCAATATCACCGAGAAGACCGGCGAGTTGGTAGCTATCAAGGCTGTAACCGACGATAACGACTTGATGATTATCAACCGTTCGGGTATCACTATCCGCACTTCGATCGAGCAGATTCGTGTAGCAGGTCGTGCAACACAGGGTGTACGTATCATCAACCTCCGTGAGGGCGATGAGATTGCATCGGTGGCAGTAGTTCCTGTGACCGAGGAGGAGGAGCTCGCTGAGGGCGCAGTAGTTGAGGGCGCAACAGCAGAGGGTGCAGAGACTCCAGCAGAGGTTGCTACCGAGACTCCAACAAACGAATAACAATATCAACCATTTAACCGTTATATGAATATGAAAAGGATTATAACATTGGTAGCAGCATTGGCAACTCTCGCAGTTCCTGCAGCTACAGCACAGAAGATTAACAGCGAGGCTCACAAGGCTAAGTTGGCAAAGAGCGATGCAGATATCGCAAACCCAAAGAAGTCGGAGAAGTCGGCTACTTGGTTCAACCGTGGTAAGATTTGCGTAGACGCTATCGTTGCTCCTACAAAGAATATCTTCTCGGGTCTCGATGCAACAATGTTGCCTATGAGCGTTGGCGCAGAGGCTACCGAGGTTGTGAACGACGTTTACAAGTTCGAGTGGATCGATGTTCACACAAAGGGTGGCAAGGTTGCAGCTTGGAGCATCAAGAAGAGCGTTATCGACAACGCTTACGATATCGCCAAGGAGGCATTCTTGAAGGCTTACGAGTTGGATCATGCTTCGGCAGCTAAGATTAAGACTACTTTGGAGATTCTTATCAACCACTACTCGGAGTTGGGTTCGGTAAGTCTCGACATCACCGAGTACAAGACTGCTATCGACGCCTATATGAAGGCTGTAGGTTTGCAGGAGAACCCTGCTATTGGCAAGGTTGATCCTCGCTACTACTTCTTCGCAGGTCAGTTGGCTGCATTCCTCGGTGCGCAGGATGTTCAGTACTTCGTTGATGGCGAGCAGTACTTGACAAAGGCTAAGGAGCTCGGTTACAACGACGAGCAGGGCAACCTCTACTACTTCTTGTTCCACTGCTACTACGGTCAGCGTAAGGCAGACAAGGAGTACCTCATCAAGGCAAAGAATGCTTTGTTGGAGGGTATCGAGAAGTATCCACGCAACGAGCGCATTATGGAGGGTTTGATTCAGCTCTACACCTCGGAGGAGGGCGTAGGCGACCCTGCAGACTTGGTTGAGCGCATCGACAAGATGCTCGCCGAGAAACAGGACAACGCAGACCTTTGGTTTGCTCGTGGTCAGGTATTCTTCAAGTTGAAGAACTTCGACGAGTGCATCAAGTCGTTCCTCAAGATTAACGATTTGAAGCCAAACGACTACGACACCAACTTCTACCTCGGCTATTTCTATATGGCTAAGGGCGATGAGGCTAACCGTACATTCAACTCTCGTCTCGACAGCATCAACTCGCAGGAGGAGTACCAGGCTGGTTTGGCTGAGGTTAATGCGGCTTATATGAAGTCGTTGCCTTGGCTGGAGAAGGCTATGGAGTTGAAGCCTGAGAGCGTAGACTGCGCTGAGTACTTGAAGGTTCTCTGCTTCCGTCTCCGTAACGAGGATGGCATTATGGAGAAGTACAACAAGTACAACGCTTTGTTCAAGAAGTTGAAGGGCATCCAGTAATCAACAACACTACAAAGGGGTTATTCTACAACGAATAGCCCCTTTTGTATTATCCCACAAAGATTATGAAAAGAGTATTTCTCACTATCGTAGCTATTGTTTTAGCTCTCTCGGCTGTAGAGGCTAAGCCAAAGCAGTTGAAGCCGTGGAGCAAAGGCACGCTCGACATCCACCACATCAGCACAGGTCGTGGCAGCGCAATATTCTACCTTTTGCCCGATGGCACACGTATGTTGGTCGATGCGGGCGACTTGGGCGATGCTACACGCTGGAAGCACAAGAAGATTATGCCTGCTGTACCGAGCGCCGACAAGACTCCTGCCGAGTGGATTGCTCGCTACATCGAGCACTTCTCGAAGCCGTTGAAGAAGGAGCTCTATCTCGACTATGCGATGATTTCGCACTTCGACGCCGAACACTACGGCAAGCTCGACAAGCTCGCTATCAAGGTCGAGGGCAAACCTTATATATATACAGGTATGACTCACCTCGCAAACCTTGTGCCTATCCACACCTTGATTGACCGTGGTTATCCAAACTACGACTACCCTACTGCCGAAGAGTTCCGCAAGCGAAATGGTAAGCTCTTTCAGAACTACCACAAGCTCGTAAAGGAGCGTGAAAAGCAGGGTTTGAAGATGGAGCAGTTCGCCGTAGGCTCGGACAAGCAACTCGTATTGAAGTCGAGCGCCGAGGCATACCCTACGTTCCGCATTCAGAACGTTGCGGGTAATGGAAATATCTGGACAGGCAAGGGCAACGAAATTCGTCCCGTAATCGGCCCAGAGGCTCCCGAGAGTGCAGCGCTCAACGAGAACTCGTCGAGTTGCGTATTCCGTCTCGAATATGGCAATTTCGCATACTATATGGGTGGCGACATCGGTGGCACATACTCGAAAAAGAAGAACAACTACTGGATCGATGTGCAGACACCTGTTAGCAAGGTTATCGGCGCCGTAGATGTTGCAGTGGCAGACCACCACGGCTATCGTGACTCGATGAACGAGAACTTGCTCAAGGCGCTGAACGCAAACGCTATCGTTTTGCCTGTTTGGGATTTGTATCACCCGCACCCTAACGCAATGAAGCGCATCAACAAACAGGGCGTAACCGAGGTATTCCCTGCAGGTATGACCGAGGAGAATCTCGCAAAGCTCAAGGAGAAGGGTCTTGCCGATGCAATTCGTCCTGCGGGACACATCGTAGTGCGTGTATTCAAGGGCGGCAAGAAGTATCAGATTTTCGTATTGAACGACCGTTCGCTCGACTACGAGATTATCTACAAGTCGAAGGTCTTTACCGCTAAGGGCAACAAATAGTAGCTCTTCGGCTATTAACAAAGCGAGGTCGGCAGTGGAGCCGACCTCGCTCTATTTTTATACGCACTTTTATCTCTTACTCTCAGCCTTAATCGCCAAGTGCTTAACCCAATAGACGAAGCCTATGGTAAGGATAAGGTTTGCAACCAAGGTCAAGACCGAAATCAAGAGTACAGGGCCTCCGATATTGTAGCCAAGGGCGATAAAGATAACGCCTGCACCAACCTCTCCTCGTGCGAACATTCCGACCGACAAGGCCAAACGCTCGGTGAGTGAGCGGTCACGATAGAACAACATCGGTGCCAACTTACCCAAGTTCGACAAAACGGTCACCACCAATACGTGGAGCGCAATCTGCCAGCCCGACATCATCGGGATAGTCGCAAGAAGGCTCTCCGACTCGCCCGCTGTGGCTGTTGTATCAAAGTCGATAAGTGGCATACTCATACCCACAAGGAGCATAAAGACAACCGAGATAAGCAACGATACTCGCTCCTCGCTCTTACCCTCGACGTGTTGATTTTTGATGACCATACCAAAGATAAAGGCAGGCAGGAGCACCTCGATATGGATTGCTCCCCTATCGCCAAAGAAGTGGTGTGTAACGGTATAGATAAGGTATGTCGCACCATATACAAACACGGCGTATGTGAATATCGCATACCATTCCTGTGGCATCTCGAAGCGAGACATATACTTCCAGCCGATGAAGAACATTCCGAAGATAGCCGTAAGCATAGCCATCATCTGCCAATTCGCCTCGCCAATCATCGCTATCTGCAACGGCACCATCAAGATAATGGTGTCGAGGTCGTCGAAGATAGCCAATGTCTGCGCCTTCTGGTATATCCAGCTCTTCTGCAACTTCATTGCCGCCAACATCGAGAATAGAATTCCTGCCGAAGTAGGTGCTGCAAAACGGCTCAACAAGAGCGACTCCTTCCAGGTCTCGCCCTCGCCCCAGAACTCCTGTGGCATAAGTGCAAAGATATAGTAGACAGCGATAAATATCCACGGCAACGCCGCAGCCAACATCGCCACGAGGTAGTCCTTGACATATACCTTGACGTTTGATTTGTCAATCTCGAACTCACGGCCTACATTTATCATAATAAATGCCAAGCAAACACCGAGCGCAACCTCGACCATATGTTTCAACTCGCCATACGAGTCGCCCATAAGCTTCGGAAGAAATTGCGACAGCGCAAGTCCGAGCATCAGCATCAACGAGAAGGATATAACTTTTTTCATAGTCTTAAAGTTTTAGGTTATACAAAGCTTTAACTATGAGGGTTTGTGAGATATTGTGTAAAAAAGAGGAGAGTTGGAAAAATTCTCAGCTCTCCTCTTAATTTTACATTGGGCTTCTATTACTGAGCCTCAACTGTGAGAGTCTGCGAGATGTGTGCCGAAGAGTTTCCGATGTGCAATGTGTATGCACCCTTGTTAACCTCCCAAGCGTGAGTCTTGTCGTTCCAGAACGCCAAGTCCTTGTGATTCAACTCGAAGGTAACAGTTGTGCTCTTACCTGCCTCGAGGTGTACCTTCTTGAACGCCTTCAACTCCTTCTTTGGACGGAGTACGGTAGGGTTGTTCTCCGAAACGTAGAGCTGTACAACCTCTGCACCGTCCATCTTACCGGTGTTCGACAACTTAACGGTAACCTTCAACGGCTTCTCTGCCGAGATTGTCTTTGCAGCCTTAGCCTTGCTCAACTCGAAAGTTGTGTACGACAAACCGAAACCGAATGGGAACAAAGGCTCGATGCCCTTGGTCTCGTACCAACGGTAACCTACGAGTACAGACTCCTTGTACTCTACGTCGTAGTGACGTGGAGCAATCCACAACTCGTTAGTGTTGCGGCTCTTGTAGCTTACTGGCAAGCCCTTTGGCACCATACCGTATGCTGGCGAATCCTTGAACGACTTCTCGATAGTAGCAGGGAGCTTACCCGATGGGTTAATCTTACCAACCATAATGTCGGCGATAGCCTGCATACCTGCCTGACCTGGATACCAGCCGTAGATGATAGCCGATACCTTGTCGTGCCAAGCGCTCATATCGATACCCGAACCCGAGAGAACGAGAACGATAACCTTCTTGTTAGCTGCGCAAGCCATACGTACCAAAGCCTCATCCTCCTCCATCATCTGGAATGGACGCTCCTGGCTCTCAGTGTCGAAAGTACCTGTAGCAACAACTACAACGTCAGCCTGCTGCAACTGGATGAAGTTTGGCTTCTCTACAGCCTTAACCTTTGCACGGAGTGCAGCACGGAGTGCCTGCTCCGAAGTTACGCAGTTGAAACCTCTAACTCGTGACGAGCCACCACCCTGTGGAGCAACTGTAGCCCAACGACCTACGAGGAGTACCTGCTGACCCTCCTTCAATGGGAGGATACCGTCGTTCTTCAACATAATAGAGCCCTCGGCAGCAGTCTGATACGACACCTTCTCGTGCTCAGGGAACTTAGACTCGAGAGCGTCCTCGTTTGGCTGACCATTCTTGAAGCGCTCGTACATACCGAAGCGAATCAAAGTAGCAACCATTGGACGAATCATATCGTCGATATTCTTCTCGGTCAACTCGCCTGCAGCCAACAAGCCACGTACAGAGTTGATGTGATAGTGCTCATCTGCCTGTCCAGGCATCTCAACGTTCTGACCCGAAAGAACAATCTTCTTCCAGTCGTAAACCGAACGCCAGTCAGTCATTACCAAACCCTTGAAACCGAGTGTACCACGGAGAAGGTCGGTGATAACATACTTGCTCTGACCTGCCCACTCGCCATTTACGAGGTTGTACGAAGTCATCACTGAGCCAGCACCTGCGTCGATACCAGCCTTGAATGCAGGAGTATAGATCTCCATCATTGCACGCTCGTCAACAATCGAGTTCGAGAGCTTACGATAGAGCTCGGTGTTGTTACATACGAAGTGCTTCAAGCAAGCCATTGTACCTGTGCTCTGCATACCTACAACGTAGTTCTCAACCATACGAGCAGCCAAATATGGATCCTCGCCCATATACTCGAAGTTACGACCGCACTGCGATGAACGATAGATGTTCATACCAGGGCCGAGCAATACACCAGCACCTGCCATACGAGTCTCGAAACCTACAGCCTCGCCATACTTGTATGCCAACTCAGGGTTGAAGGTCGATGCGAGAGCGATAGTTGCAGGGAACTGAGTAGTCTTCTGTGGGTGACGCACCTCGTTCTGATCAGGAATCGAGAAGTTGATACGTACACCTGCCGAAGCGTCTGTCATAAATACGTGTGGCAAACCCTTTGCAGGAGCACCCGGAAGGAAGAACTTGTTGTGGCCGTGAGTCATCTCGATCTTCTCGTCGAGCGAGAGAGTCTTCAACACCTCGGTAGCCTTAGCTGTAGCCTCGTCCCACGACATCATCTCGCCCTTCTTCTGAGCGAATGCTGTTGTTGCCAACGCTACTGCAACAAACGAAAGAATAAGTTTTTTCATAATAATTTTTATTGGTTAGTGTGTATTTTGCTTTTTTATTAGAGGCGTTAGAGTCGTTAGAGTCGTTAGAGTTTTTAACGGCCAAGAATAGCCCCCCCCTACTTCAAAATCGTAAATGATTGAGCTATTTTTGTGCGAGGCTAGGCAACAAATCCGCAGCATAGTAAGCCTATGTGAGGAATTTGTTGTCCGACAGCTCGTACAAAAAGAGCCTATCAGAACTATTTTTTTACTTCTCTGGTGCGGTTGGAGCTGCAACAACCATATTCTTGTCGATACGGAGTGTTACGTTGCTATCAACCTCGATCAAGAGCGATGCCTCCTCAACCTTCTTTACTACTGCGTAGATACCACCTGCGGTGATAACCTTATCGCCAGCCTTCAAGCCGTCACGGAACTGCTGCATCTCCTTGCGACGCTTCTTCTCGGGACGCCACATAAAGAAGTACATAATAGCGATCATCGCTACAATCATAATCCAGAACGACCAATCTGCACCTGGAGCCTTAGGAGCATTCTCTACTACTACGCCCTCTACTGCCTCTACTGCCTGGTTTGCAGCATCAGTCGCTGCCTGCAAAAGTGTAATCATAATTTTGAAATGTTTTAGTTGTTAATATTTGTTTTGTCTAAAATAATCATCTTAAAGTAATCCTTTACCCGATTTCACAATCTTACCCTCGTCGGTAAGGCGTGCGATAATCTTGTCGAGAAGACCGTTAATGAAGCCACCACTTGACTCGGTCGAATAGCACTTGGCGATGTCGATATACTCGTTCATAGTTACTCGCACAGGAATCGAAGGGAAGTTCTCGGCCTCGGCGATAGCGGTAACGAGGATAATCTTGTCCATCAACGCCACACGCTCGATATCCCAGTTGTTCATCGCATTGTCGAGCAACAACGATATACGGTCGTAGCTTGCAATCGAGTTACGCAACAACGACTTTGCGTAGTCGAGGTCCTCCTCGCTCTTGAACTGAGGCAACATCTTGATAGCCTCGTGGCTCTCACGCATAGACAAAATAGTGCGTGATACCATAGTCAAGAGGAAACCCAAGTCGTCGTTCCACAGCACCGACTGCTCCTCCAATGCCGACTCGAGTGGCTCGAACTCCTCGAGCATTGTCATATAGATGTCCGACACGAGCTGTGCATCCTGACGGAACGAGCGCTCCTCCGACTGCATATACTTCTGGTAGAAGGTCTGGCGGATAAGGGCGTTGTAGAGCGCAACGATAAGGTCACGGTGGTTAGCCCACGAGAGCTTACGGCTCTTCAACTCGGCCTGCAAGCCTTCATCCTCGGCAAGGCGTGCGACAACCTTATTCTCGATAAACTTGCGGTTTGGGTGCAAGTCATCGTATGTAGGTAACTTCTTATTTTCGCCGATACGGATACGCTCGGCAGCATACTCGGCAATCTCGGGAACGAGAGCGAGCAAATGGAAATATAGATCGTAGGCACGGTCAATCGAAAGCACGAGATTTTTCTCGCTTGCTACGGGTGTCATATCCTCGCACTGTGTGTGCGCATATACTGCCTTTACGACCTTTGTACGGAGTACTCTTCTGCTCAACATAACTTCAAGGAGCTTAAAAAATTTATTTATAATCGCACAAAGATAAGAAAAAAAACGGAAAACGGAAAACTGAGAACGGAAAAGTTATATCTTTCGGATTTTATGGGATAAATGGGATTTGATGGGACTTGATAGGATGCGCACCTATGGTGCTTGATAGGATTTGATAGGAAAGAGTCTCTACTATCCCCTATTTTGCTTCCTTTCTCGTGTCAATTTTTCACGAAAGCCTCCCTCTTTCAGAAAGTCGGCATACTTCCTTTTGATATAACCATTGAGCAATGTGTCGGCCTGATAGATTAGCACTATAACCATATTTGCAACAACCTCATCACTACGAGTTTGCGCCAGCTCGAGAAAATAGGCACTATCCTCATGCTCTTTACCGAGATTGCGCATGGCTGACACCTCTTTGGAATCATCCGCCCATAGTCGCAAATTGCGAACACGCAGATAGTCCTCATAATCGACCAATAACTCTTGCAAACTACCTCGTGCTACGCCTAAGAGTTTCAGCATAGTCTCGGCCGATGTCTCGGCGACCTCGTTTCCCTCTACTATATTCTGCTTGCCCGAACGAGCCGCTTGCACCATTTGATCAATAGTGCGATCGCCACATTTCAGATACTTATTACAGAAATAGTAGGTAAGGTCGTAGATAACCTCGGCCTTACGATAGGCCTTCAACTTACGATAACTACCGGTATTTGCGTTTAATGCTCCCATTACTACAAATATAGCGCAATTGAGGATATTCGGCAAATTTTGAAGGATTTTTTTTGATTTTTATAGGATTTGATGGGATGCGCCGACCTAAGTCGGCTTGATAGGACTTGATGGGATGCGCCGACCTAAGTCGGCTTGATAGGACTTGATGGGATGCGCACCTACGGTGCTTGATAGGAGATTATAGGGAAGTGTATCTAATCCTATCTAATCCTATCTAATCCTATCTAATCCTATCT
>JAFYQY010000134.1 GCA_017559685.1 Alistipes sp. | reverse complement strand
CAGGATTCGTGTTAGGGTTGTAAGTACCCAACTTCTCGATGAACTTACCATCACGTGGCGCTCTGCTATCTGCGGCAACGATGTGGTAGAAAGCATAACCCTTCTTACCGTGACGTGCCAAACGAATTTTAACAGCCATTTTGCTATAAAATTTATTGGTTAAAAATTAATTACGCATAACCCATTTGGGTTTTTAAGCGTGCAAATATACGCACAATTTTCTGAACAGCAAAAGTTTTTTCATTTTTTTTACCACATACCGCTATTTTAGGCGAAAATAGTCAATATCAAACAAATAGAGCACCCGTTCGAAAACGAGTGCTCTGGCGAAGTATTAGGTTGAAGTTTGGGTTAGTCCTTCTCAATTACACCTGTCCAGTTGCAGGTGATTTTGTTGCCCTTGTAGTCCTTGCCGTCAAGGATTACTGTGTGGGTGCCGTTGCCGTTGTCGATAAACTCGGCAGTACCCGACTTAATCATAGCGTAGTTCTTGTAGCCGCTTGCTGAGCTGCCGCCGTACTCGTAGAGCCAGCTACCTACAGCCTGAGCATACTTGTTTGTGAAACCAGCCACCATAACCAACTTGCCTGGCTTGCCTGAGATAGTGTACTTCCCTGCGAACTTGCCATCTGATGATGTATTGTCGGTCACAAGGTCGAACTGCAAGGTGTCGCCATAGACGTAGCCACCAGACTTATTCATAATATAGATAGTGTAGTTCGAGTAGCCTGTCTGCCAGTAGTCTCCCTCATAACCCCACTTAGCACGGTGCTCGCCGTCGAAGGTCACGTGGCGGTCGCCAGTGAGCGTAGACTGTGCCTCGCCATCCTGACCCTCAGTCTTGTCATCGTCGTTGTCGTCGTTACCTGGGTTCTCACCGCTTACGTCCTCAAGCTCAAGGCTGCCAAAGAATGTTACCTTGTGACGCTTGCCGTCGATTGTTGCCTCGAGGACAATCTTGTTAGCTGAAACAGTCATCTTAGCATCGGTCATATAGGTCGATGTTGTCGACTCTACACTCTCGCCAGTAAGGATGAGCTGGCTGTTGTCGCTGTTGATGGTGTATGCACTGCCGCTGTTCGACTTGTCGAAGTTGTATGTTCCAAGAGGGAGTGTAAGGCTCTTGTTGGCTGGTGAGAAGCAATCGATGTAGTAGTATGTTCCGTTGGTGTATGCCTGGCCGCCGTTGTTAAGGCCCTGATCTGAGAGGAAGAAGGCGTATCGGTCTGTACCATCGCCATACTTCTCGCCGTAGTAGTAGCCATTGATGAACGATGCGGTGAACTCAACATCTGCCTCGGTGTTGCCACCGCCATTGTCGTTACCACCGCTGTTGCCATTGCCCTTCTGCTGGATGGTGACGTTGGTAGACTCTGTGCCATAGCTAACGCTGATAACAGCAATACGCTGTGCACCGCTGTTGGCCTTAACCTCGACAAGGATAACGCCTGTTGCTGGCTGTGTGATGTTCTTAATCATCTCGTCGCCATTGACAATGCTTGTATTTACCTTCTCACCTGAGATTGCCTCCTTGATGCTGTAAGTAATAGCCACATTGCCACCATTGGCATCTACAGAGAGTGTGGTCTCTGAGGTAATGGTGAAATGTTTGAGTGTGTCCTCCTCACCGCTTGGCTCGCACGCCACGAATAGCATTACAAGGCCCAGTGCAAGAGCTGTAAAAAGATTTCTCATAAGTGTTATAGTTTTTTGATTGTTTGTTCTCCTAACCAAGCCACAAAGTTATACAAAAATTGTGAGATAACAACACTATATATAATATAATATAATGAGAGAGGCAGGGCCTAAACCCTGCCTCTTCTCGTCTGTTGTAAAGGTTGAATTACTTGTTCTCTATGTATACATACTCTGAAGCATCCTTCGAGTCGCTCTTGTAGAGGTAGAACGAACCCTTGTAGAGTGTACCGTAGTTTCCATTCTCATCCTCGGCAACGGCAATAACGCTGTAGTTACGCTCATACTCAGCCACGAAGTTGTAGCTCTCGTAGAGGTTCATAAGGTTCTTGCTCTGTGTCACGTCACGCAACCACTCAGAGTCCTTAGAGTACCAGTCGAGTGGCATTGTAGTTACCATAAAGTATACCTTGTCAGACTCCTTAACGCCGCTAATTGAGATTGGGAGGAGAGCAAGGTCGTCACGACCCTCGTACTCGCCCCAGTGCTCAGCGTCAACAGCTGCGATGTCGGCCATATTGTAGTGAGTATCCCAGCTCATTGTGATGTTAGACTGACCAGGAGTGTTAGACTTAGTCTTGAACTCTGTTGTGAAGATGCGAGTGTTAGGTGTGCTACCCTCCAAGCCGTAGGCAAATGCTACGTACTCGGTGTTAGGCTGGAGACCTGTAAGGTTCATATCGGTGTAACCTACTGCCTGGTAGAAGTCGTAGTTAGCCATAATTGTTGCGAGCTTCTCGTCGTCGTTAGCACCGAGGGCATTGAAGTCAGCCTTGGTGAATACAGAGCGTGCAAACTTGCCATTCTCCTCGCTTGCTGTCCAATAAATATCTGCTGTTGTAGCGTAGATGTTCTTCACAGAGATTGTGATTGTCATACCAGACTCGTTCACGTTCAAAGTTGATACTGTCTCAGTCACGATCTCGGTTGCTGTGAATGCTGTCTCTGGGTCTACTGCAAAGACGTAGAATACATACGATGTGTTAGCCTTGAGCGACTCGTAGTTGATAGTCTTGGTACCCTGGTGGCAGAGCTCCTCGATGATTGTGTGTGGCTGGTAGCCCATATCCTGCTTTATTGTCACCTGCTCGTTCCAGCGGCGTGGGAAGATCTGCTCAGGTGTAGCGTTAGAGCCGAAGTATGCCTTGAAGTCGTTCAATGCCCAGCACTCAGTGTAGTAGTATGTGTCCTCGTGCTTTGTTGTTACTGTCTGCTTTACGTTAGCACCCTGTACCTCGAACGACATTGTAATATCCTCGTCGATAGACTGAGTTTTTGCAGTGCGGATAGTCTCGGTGTATACCTCCCAGTCTGTAGCCTTGCCATTTGTGAGGTTGATGTGGTAGCAGTATACTACATACTCAGTATCTGGCACAAGTTTGTCAAAGTCTACGATAGACTTGCCTGTGTAGGCGATGTTCTGCAAGTAGTTGAGAAGTGTCTGTGATGCAGCATAAGCCTCATCCTCGATAGCGTCGAGGTCATAGTTGATGATACCCTCGTCGTAGATAAGGCCGAACACATCCATATGAGCCTTAGTGTATGTACGGCAGATGTATGCAGTGTTAGTGTCGGCTGGTGATACCTCGATAGAGAGTGCTGTTGGCTCCTTTGAAAGGATTGAGTATGTGAACTTCTCAACGTCTGAAGCCTCCTGCTTCACTACAATCTCGAACTTCTCCTCAACGGCTGTGTACTGCACCTTGATCTTTGTCTCGCGAGCCTCCTTCTTGAAGTTTGGAGCTACTCTGAACTTGATCATACCGTAGGTTGCTGTGCTGAGGTTCTCAATCCAACTGTCATTGCACTCGGTGAGGACTACTGCACCGCTCTCAGGGTGCTTAATCTCGTAGTTGATCTCTACATCCATACCTGCAGCGGTAGCCTCTACCTCTGTCTGCTCGAGTGTGAATGTGCTCTTGCCGCCCTCTACCTCGTTGCCCTTCTCCTGGCAGCCTACGCCAGCAAGAAGCGAGAGGGTCGCGATAATGCTAAAAATCTTTCTCATTTTTCTATTAGTGTTTTTGATTGTTTTGTTACTTGTTGAGAATAACGCTACGACCTGCAAATGGCTCAGGTGTACCTGTCCAACTACCTGTGATACGGTTGCGACGATCGTCTGTAACGTCGATATCTACAGTCATTGTACCATCACCGTTGTCTACTACCGACACGTTGCCGCCACGGAATGGGGCGAGTTCGCTATTATCGGCAGTGAAGAACCAGCTGCAGAGTAAGTTTGTCTGGTCGGTCCAGCCAGGGATGAATGACCACTGACGGAGTACGTCTGAAGCTACATAGTTGCCGGCAAAGCCGCTCTCACGATCGTTGTGGCCTGTGATGATGTCGAGCTGGAAGCAGTCGCCAGAGCCGCTGTTAGGCATAATTACGAACATCCAGTTGAAGGCACCGTAGTCGTAGTAGTCGCCGTAGCACTCGTAAATCATATAGTGGTCAGAGAGGTCGGCCTCGTAGTCGCCATCGAGTGTTGTGAGCACAGTTACGTTGCCGCGGCTGTCGAGCAATGCATTCTCGCCCTCGAATACTACGTTGTGGTTCTCGCCATTGATCTTTGCTGTGAGGGTGATTTTGTTGCCCTCGACAACGAGTGTTGCCTCCTCGAACTTGCTAATCTCGTCGCGGTTTGCATTGGCATCTGTCACCCAGAAACCACTCCACTCTGCTGTGAATGTCCACTGTGCGTAGGTGTTGTTAGGGTCGTAGGTGTATGTTCCATCAGGTATAGCCACAATGCCAGATCCTGTTGCCAATGGGCCATATGCATCGATGCGATAGTATGTAGCATTAGGATATGACTTGCCCTCGCTGTCGAAGCTACGGTCGGTGAGGAATAGCCAATAGTTGGCTGCACCTGGTGTAAGTGCGTCGCCATAGTAGTCGCCCCAGAGTGTTGGTGCGTTGAAGTTGATGTCGCCCGAGCCCGACTGCTTAACCACGACATCGAACGATGCTGAGCCGTAGCCCACGGTTACCTTTGTTTCACGCTCTTTGCCCGACATGTTTGTTGCAACGCCAAGGTTCACCTTGCCACCCTTACACTCGATAGAGTAGATCCAGTCTGCTGTAGTCTTTGCGTATACATAGTCTACAGGGTTGGTGTTCTCGAGTTTGTAGCTGATCATAATCTTCTGGCCTGCACGCTCGATGTTGATTACTTCATCGCCAATGAGTGTGAGTATAGGTGTTGTTGCCTCGCTTGTCTGCGATACAACGACTGTCGCTGTTGCGCCGTTGTAGCTGAGCATTACGGCAGCCTGACGAGTGCCGCCAGTGTTGTTCTCCTCGTGAGCCACAGCGACTGTGCCTGGTACGTGCTTTGATACACGAAGCCAGTCTGATGTAATCTTCACGTCGGCTGTCACATCCTCAATGCCCGCAATGTCGTAGTTGATGACGAACTCACCAGCGTATATGCCAATCTCGACTGGGGTAGCTGATGTGATTTT
>JAFYQY010000133.1 GCA_017559685.1 Alistipes sp. | reverse complement strand
TGTGAATGCGAGGGAAGTACAATATACCTGTGAGGTTGAATGGATAGTCGATGTTCAAGTGAATCGAGAACAAAGGCTCCTCGCTCATAGGGTAGAGCGCCTGATAGAATGCCTTGTACTGCTCCTCTGTGATATCCGCAGGCTTGCGAGTCCACAATGGCTCGGTGTCGTTGATTTGGTTATCCTTCTCGGTGTCGACATACTTGCCGTCCTTCCACTCCTTAACCTTGCCAAAGACGATTGCTACAGGCAAGAAACGGCAATATTTGTTGAGCAACTCGCCAACCTTCGACTCCTCAGCGTACTCAGCACACTCCTCCGAGAGGTGCAATACGATGGTTGTGCCACGCTGACGTTTCTCCGAAAGCTCCTCCATTGCATACTCTGGCGAGCCGTCGCATACCCAATGTACCGAAGGCTTCGACTCGTCGTACGACTGTGTGAAGATCTCCACCTTGTCCGACACCATAAATGCCGAGTAGAAACCCAAACCAAAGTGGCCGATGATAGCCTGATTCTGATACTTTGCGAGGAACTCCTCTGCACCCGAGAAGGCGATTTGGTTGATGTAGCGATCAACCTCCTCAGCCGACATTCCGATACCGTTGTCGGTAACCGAGAGAGTGCGAGCCTCCTTATCTACTGCGATGCGGACTGCCAATTCGCCTGTCTCACCGGCGAAAACGCCTGTAGAGGCGAGTGTGCGCAACTTCTGTGTTGCATCCACAGCGTTCGACACCAACTCACGTAAGAAGATTTCGTGGTCAGAGTACAAGAACTTCTTGATTACGGGGAAGATATTTTCGGTTGTTACCCCAATTTTTCCGTTTCTCATAGTTGTATAGTTTTATTATTAGTTATTTTCGCTTTGCTACACTATTACTCAAACCTTGTGCCATAGCGTTCTCTCTGCCATTTTGGCAGAAAAGCGTGCGTGTGTGACAACATTTCTTGCCACTTGTGTGCCGATAAAAAGAGAGAGACGAAAAACTCTCGTCTCTCGTCTCTAATCCCGCTTTGCGGTCTTTTTCTCCTTGCGTCTATAAGAAGCCCTCTTGAATGAGCCACTCTCGCACCTTCACCCAATCAACGTATGGTCGAGAGGTGGTCATCGAGCGGATAAGAGGTACACCCAATGCTCCATCGTCGATATATACATCAGCGTGTACTTTTGGCGACTTTGTCCACTTCTTCTGTGTAGGGTTGGAGTTTACGGAGTAGAGCGGGATGTCGTGCTCCTTGAACCACGCTACGGCCTCCTTCTCGAGTTTGCCGCTACGCATAGTATAGAGAATCAGGTTGTGTCCCTGCTCAACCAACTCCTTCAATACCGGTACAGCACCCACATCTTGCCCGATGTATGGATACTCGTGAGTTACGCAAGTGCCGTCAAAATCGACTGCTATGTATAGACCTGTGTAAGACATAGTGTTTCTTTTAATCTGTTATTTCAATATTCCCAACTTCTTGAGAATCTTACGCCATCCGTGGTTGTTCTTGTCCGAACCAGAGGTGTACTGGTAGCGGTAGCTGTAGCCATACGCCTGACGGCTCTCGGTTGTACCGTTGAGAACAATACACATATTGTTCAACTTCTTCTCGGTGTGCAAAGCGTTGATATCAGGCAACTGCTGACGCTCCAACAAGCCCTCACGAACCACGTAGATGCTCAAGTCTGCCACACGGCTGGTAATCATTGCATCGGCAATGATAAGAGCAGGTACGCTATCGATGATGATGTAGTCGTAGTGCTTGCGGCACTCCTCGAAGAGCTCGTCCAAACGCTTCGACATCAACAACTCAGCAGGGTTTGGCGGCTGCAAACCTGCGTAGATAAAGTCGAAATTCTCGTGCAAACCACTGTTTGTAACAATCTCGTTGATGTTGACATCAGTCGAACTCAAATACTTTGTTACACCATTAGGGTTGCTGCGCTGACCCATATGCTTCGAGAGTGTACGACGGCGAAGGTCGAGGTCGACCATCAAAACCTTGTTACCCGAGAAAGCAAGTGTCATACCGAGGTTCATTGATACGAAGGTCTTACCTGCGTGTGCATTCGACGAGGTTGTAAGGATAACCTGTTGCTTTGCGCCACGAGACATAAAGCTCATATTGGTACGCAAAATCTTGAACGCCTCCGAAACCTTATCACGACCGCTCTCACGAACTGCAATTGAGCGAGTGAGCTGACCCTCGAATACAGGGATATCGCCGAGATATGGTACCGAGCAGTACTTAACGATATCGTGCTTGCCCTGAACCTTAGTGTTGGTAAGAATTCTGATGTAGATGATGCCGAGTGGTAAACCTGCACCCAAGATGAGCATAGCCAACAAAATCAAAGTCTTGTTTGGCGATACAGGGATGTTGGTACCGAAAGCGTAATCCACGATACGTGCAGGACGCTCTGTAATTGCCAACGAGATAGCATTCTCCTCGCTCTTGGTCAAGAGATAGAGGTACAACTCCTCCTTGATCTTCTGCTGACGAGCAATCGAAAGGAACTCCTGCTCCTGCTTTGGTACTGCACCGATCATACTGTTGATGCGACACTCCTCAGCCTCCAAGTTCTCGAGCTTAATCTCGAGTGCCTTGATATTCGATGCGAGCGATGCAAGAATTGCATTCTTGGTCGAAGCGATGTTGCTATCCAACTGCAATACGAGCGGGTTGTTCTTGCTGTCGTTACCGAGCTTCAAACGACGGATAACCAACTCATTATAGTCGGCAATCTGCGATACGAGAGCTGTACCTCCATCGAATGTCGCTGCAGGAATGATGTTTACATCCTTCGCATTGTCGGTGAGGTAGTCACGGATGAACTTCGACATAGCAATTTGGTTGCTTGTAACAGCAATCTCGTGCTCGTAGCGCATAGCACCTTCGGTGCGACGTGTCGCCTCGGTCTTGATATCTACGATGCCGTTGTCGTCCTTGAACTGCTTGATGCTGCCATCGATATTGTGCAACTCCTCGCCGATAATCTGCAAACGCTCGGTAATGAACTTAGCAGTAGCCTCAGCTACAATCTGCTTGTCATATACGGCGTCGTCGTTGTATGCGTCAATCAATGTGTTGAGAACATCCTCAGCACGCTGTGGTACAACATCGTTGAGCGAGAGATTGATGATCGAAGACATCTTGCTTGGAACGGCCATCTTAACTCGCTTGCGATATGCGTTAGCAACTGCATCCTTGTTGTATTTCGATACCAAAATGCTCTCACCTATGTACTCAGAGTTAAAGTAGAGAGTAGGGTTTACAACAATCTGGCCGAGAGGGAGGTTGATAACCTCGCCATATTTAGCAGTTGCGGTGAAGCCATCGTCCTCCTCGTTCTTGCTCTTGAACTCCGAGAGGGTTGCTCCCTCCTCGCTCAAGAAGAGCGAGAAAGCGCAAGCCTTGCCACCCAAATCGTCAATAAATGTAATCTCTACAGGCGATACTCGATAGAGCGTGTTGGTGCGGAGCTTCGACTTGATAGCGTAGTTAACCGAAAGGTTGAGTCTCTCTACAACCTCGGCCATAAGGCGACGAGCCTGCAAGACATACAACTCGTTATCTACACTTCGGCGGGTAGAGATACCTGCGATATCGGCAAATGCCGACAACTCGCTGGCTGCACTACCACGACGTGCATCCTTAATCAAAACTGCAGCCTCACGATGGTATACAGGCGAGGTCGAGAGTAGGTGAAATACACCTATGCTCACAAATACTGCAATAGATATTGCAAACCAATACCAATTCTTCAGAGCCTTGCCGAAAAGCTCACCGATGTGCACGGTGCGCTTGAATGAGTTTTCGAGCTCTGAATGTGGTTTGTTATTCATTGAATTATTTTCCATAACTATCTGTTGTCCTTCTATTCTTTAGCAAAGTTGATAATTGTGAGGGTGAGCGATGTCGCAGTGATAAGTGTGCTGACAATCGAGAGCCAGAATGTTCTGTTCTGGTTGATCTCCGAAGTAGCAGCCTTGTACTTGTTAGGCTGTACATAGACCACATCTCCCTGCTGCAAATAGAATGCAGGCGAAGACATCTGGTTGCCCTCGAGGAAGTTTAACTCATACACCTCGTAGTTCTTCTCGTCTGCACCACGGCGGATAACTGCTACATTAGCACGGTTACCATAGATGGTCATATCACCAGCCATAGCCAAAGCCTCCAAAACTGTTACCTTGTCACGGGTGATGTCGAACTGACCTGGTCGAGCAACCTCACCGAGTACGAAAACTTTGAGGTCTGCAAACTGAATGTTTACCATAGCGTCGCTGATGTAACCGCCATCGATAATCTTCTTTGCAATCTCGGCTGAGAGCTCGTTGCGGGTCTTGCCCTTGCAATCAACCTTTCCGATCATAGGGAACTCAAGCATACCATTCTCGTCTACGGTGCGAACCTGTAACGACTGAACTCCGTTGTTGGCCGACGCTCCGATAGGGTTGAACGACAATGCGCTGTACGACGAAGGAGCGTTGAATGGCGCAGCCAACTCTGGGTTTTGGCTCGACACAACGATAGTGAGGCGGTCGTGCGGTTTGATGCGAATTACGCCATCGCCAAGCACGGTCTTAACAGCCTCATCCTTGTTGAAGTCGTAGACAATTCGCTTGGTGGCGTTGCATCCAACGAGCACCGCCGCAAGCAAAATCATCGCAAAAATTTGAACTGTTTTTCTCATTTTGTTTATTGTTTAGTTTAAATTTTATCTACCACTTGGTTGTAGTTATAGTAATTAACGCACAAAGTTACCATTTATAAGATAAAAAGCAAATTTTTATCTGCAAAAAGTGGGTTAAAAAACGGGTTGTGGTTATTATTTGCTTTTTTGAATTGTTTTTTCTACTTTTGGAGTCGAAATTTTTCAAAGCAAACAACGAATTTAGAATATGCAACACGCAGATTGGAGCTATAGCGCAGTTATATACGAGATGAATGTCCGACAGCTGACCGAGGAGGGAACGTTTAAGTCGGCTATGCGTCATTTGCAACACTTGAAGGATATGGGTGTAGACGTCGTTTGGATGATGCCTATATATCCTATAGGAGTGGCGGAACGCAAAGGCTCGTTGGGTTCTTATTACTCCATTTCGGACTACTGCGATGTCAACCCCGAGTTTGGCTCTATGGCGGAGTTTGATGCCTTCGTTGCGGAGGCTCACCGTCTCGGAATGAAGGTGCTGCTCGATTGGGTTGCCAATCATACTGCTCGTGATGCTAAGTGGTTGAAAAATAAACCAATGAGTTGGTATGAGCGAGATGAGAAGGGTGTGGCTAAGGTGCCGTGGGATTGGAGTGATACAGCCAAGCTGAACTATGCCGAAAAAGAGGTGTGGCAGGGGCAGATTGATGCGATGAAATTCTGGGTTGAGAAACACGGTGTCGATGGCTTCCGTTGCGATATGGCGATGCTCGTTCCGTTGGAGTTTTGGCAGGAGGCTCGCAAAGAGTTACAATGCGTGAAATCGGATATTTTTATGCTTGCCGAGGCTGAGGGTGTAGAGTTCTACGATAACGCTTTCGATGCCTGCTATGGTTGGGAGTTGCACCACTCGATGGTTGATGTTGCGCAGGGTAAATCTCGTGTCGGAGTCCTGCGAGATAAGATATATTCTATACTCAACAACAACCCTCAAACCTCTATGCATATGTCGTTTACCTCGAATCACGACGAGAACTCGTGGAGTGGTAGCGAGCAGTCTCGTTTTGGCGAGGCGTTGGAGGCTATGAGTGCGCTCACATTTGTGTTGCCAAAGTCTTTCCCGTTGATTTATACGGGTCAGGAGATTGGTTACGACCACTCGTTTGTCTTCTTCGATAAGGATGCTATGCCCGAGTTTGAGCCTAACGAGGCGACCGAGACGTATCGTCGATTGTGCGAGTTGAAGCACGAATTCTCGGCTTTGAACTCTGCAGATAAGGGTGGCTCGTTCATCGAAATCAATACAAATGCTTCAGACTGCTTGCTAACCTTCGTGCGTGAAAATGAGCAGGGTAGAGTGGTATATATAGCAAACCTTTCGCCATATAAGATCTTTGCTGATTTCCATACAGGCATCTATGCTGGCGAATACGAAAATGTATTATCGGGCGAAAAGGAGACTCTCTACGAGCACACTTGGGGCGATATGGAGCCTTGGAGCTTCCGTTTGTTGAGCCAAAAATGGTAGAATCGGATTAAAAAGGTGCAGAAAACTTTATAATTTTATAAATTATAATTATATTTGCGCCAAAGTAAAAGAAAAATCCGATTTTAGCAATGAAAATAGCTCTTGCACAATTAAACTACACGATTGGAGATATCGCTGGTAATACCGCCAAAATTATCATTGCGGTTGAGCGAGCAAAGCAGGAAGGCGCAGATGTTGTAATCTTTGCCGAGCAGGCGTTGAGTGGAACTCCAGCCTTTGATCTTCTCCGTAAAACTACATTCTTGGAACTCTGTGATGAGGCACTCGATGAGATTGCTTCGTACTGTAACGGAATTACTGCGGTGGTGGGTACGCCTATCCTTATGCAGAATGGCACTCAGAGCGCAGCCGTCGTTATCGAGAATGGCAAAATCAAGCGTTACATTACCAAGGCAAATATTACGGCTCGCCGAGAGATGGGCTTCTTGAGCAGCGGTGAGGGTGTGAAGATTGTTCGCATCGCTGGCGAGAACGTTGCTATCGTTGTGGGTGACGACTTTTCGCACTTGAACGAAGTGGATAGCAATGTCGATATGATCTTCAGTATCAATGCTCGTCGCTATGGTAAGGGCTTGATGTCGTATCGCTACGAGACTATGCGTCAGATGGCATTTGTTGAGTCTAAGACTATCGTTCTTATCAACAATGTTGGAGGTTCGGGCGAGATTGTCTACGATGGTACATCGTGCGTAATCAACAACAAGGGCGAGCTCTCGTTGCTTATGAACTCTTTCGAGGAGGACTTCGCTATCTACGATACAATGGAGGAGAGCACACCTTGCGAATTGCCACAGGAGCTCTATCGTCACGACCGAACAGGCTATATCTATAAGGCGGCAGTCTTGGGCTTGCGTGACTATTTCCGTAAGAATGGTTACAAGAAGGCTTGTGTAGGCTTGTCGGGTGGTATCGACTCGGCTGTAGTGGCTTGCATTGCAGTTGAGGCTCTCGGCAAGGAGAATGTTAAGGCGTTGCTTATGCCGTCGCAGTTCTCTACCGATCACTCTGTAACCGACGCTACTCAGTTGGCTGAGAGTATTGGCATTGACTATAACGTGTTGCCAATCTCGGAGGCATATACCTCTATCGTAAATACATTGAAACCTGCTATCGGTGGCCACGAGTTTGACGCTACCGAGGAGAATATTCAGGCTCGTTTGCGTACCATTATGTTGATGGCGGTGCAGAATAAGAAGGGTTATATCGTTTTGAACTCGTCGAACAAGAGTGAGAATGCTTTGGGTATGTGCACTCTCTATGGCGATACCGCAGGTGCATTCAGCGTTACGGGCGATCTCTACAAGACCGAGATGTTCGACGTGGCTCGATATATCAATAAGATTAAGGGCGATATCATCCCTGAGAATATCTTGGAGAAGGAGCCTTCGAGCGAGTTGCGCCATGGCCAGAAGGATAGCGACGAGTTGCCTAAGTACGAGGTAGTAGACGCAATCTTGATGCGAATGATCGAGCAGGGTCAGCACCGTGAGGAGATTATCAACGCAGGCTTCGATTCTGAGGTTGTCGAGAAGATTCACTCGATGGTTATGCAGAACGAGAAGAAACGTTACCAGTATCCTCCAATCTTGCGTCTTTCGGCGTGTGCGTTTGGTCACGAGCGTCTTATGCCGCTTATCAACAAGTACGCAGAATAGAGTTATCCTTGCTGTGAAACAGCCTGAACAAATAGAGCATAAAGGCGTAGTTCGCTCCGTTGAGGAGGGAGTTGTGCGTGTCGCTATCGAGGTAAACGAGGCGTGTGGCTCGTGTGCCTCTCGCAAGGCGTGCGCTATGGGCTCGAGCAAACAACGAGAGATTGTTGTCGCAACATCGGAGGCGAAGCGATACTCTGTTGGCGAGGCCGTGCAGGTTGGTGCTAAGCAGTCGCTTGGCGTTGTTGCGGTGCTATTGTGTTACGTTGTGCCGTTGGTGGTGCTTGTCGGAGCGTTGGCTATGGCTATCTCGTTGGGATGCTCGGAGGGGCTCTCGGCATTAATCTCTATGGGCTCGACTGCCCTCTATTATGCGATATTGTATCTCTTTCGCAATAAGATATCGAGAAAAGTGATATTTACAATTGACAAACTAACATAAAATGAACACATTGATTTTTACGATTGTGACACTCTGTGCAATTGGTGTGGTAGCAGCCTTGGTGCTCTACTTTGTAGCACAGAAGTTCAAGGTGGAGGAGGATCCTCGCATCGACGATGTCGAGAAGATGCTCCCTGGAGCTAATTGCGGTGGCTGTGGCTTCCCTGGCTGTCGTGGTTTGGCTTGTGCTTTGGTCGAGCAGGACGATATCTCGTCGCTCTACTGCTCGGTGGGTGGTGCAGACTGTATGAAGGCTGTAGCCGACTATCTCGGCAAGGCAGCCCCTACTAAGGAGCCACAAGTTGCGACTGTGCGTTGCGCTGGTACTTGCGAGAAGCGACCTCGCACCTCGACCTATGCTGGTACTCGCTCGTGCGCTATTGCTGCGGGCGTATACGTGGGCGAGACAAACTGCGCTTACGGATGTTTGGGCTATGGCGACTGCGTTGCAGCGTGTGCTTTCGTTGCAATTCACATCAACCCCGAGACTGGTTTGGCAGAGGTGGACGCCGACAAGTGTACCGCTTGTGGCGCTTGCGTCTCGGCTTGTCCTAAGAAGGTTATCGAGTTGCGCAAGAAGTGGCCAAAGAATCGTGCGATCTACGTATCGTGCGTGTCGAAGGATAAGGGCCCCGCAACGATGAAGGCTTGTAAGGCGGGTTGTATTGGTTGTAGCAAGTGCTCGAAGGTTTGCGAGTTCGGAGCTATTACCATCGAGAACAACTTGGCATTTATCGACTCGACAAAGTGTCGCTTGTGTCGTAAGTGTGTGGCTGAGTGTCCAACAGGAGCAATCAAGATGATTGGTCTTGCGCCACTCCCGCCAAAAGTAAAGGAGGAAAACTAAAAACTACTACATATTATAATGAAAACATTTCCGATAGGCGGAGTTCATCCGTCAGACAATAAAGAGTGGAGCAAGGCGAAAGCTATTGAGCCTATGGAGTTGCCCGATGTGGTGACTATTCCGCTCGCACAGCATATCGGAGCACCGGCCACCGCTATCGTTGCAAAGGGCGATGTCGTGAAGGTAGGACAGAAGATTGCCGAGGCTACAGGCTTTATGTCGGCAAATATTCACGCCCCAATCTCGGGTACGGTTACGGCTGTCGATATGCAATTAAATGGTCAGGGCTTGCGCCAGATGATGATCTCGATCAAGCGTGAGGGCGACGAGTGGGCCGAGGGTATCGACCTCTCGACCGAGCTCGTTAAGGAGTGCAACCTCTCTTCGGCTGATATTATTGCTCGCATCAAGGAGGCAGGTATCGTAGGTATGGGTGGTGCAACCTTCCCAACCCACGTCAAGTTGTCGATTCCTGACGGCAAGAAGGCTGAAATTCTTATTATCAACGGCGTAGAGTGTGAGCCATACCTCACCTCGGACTACCGCACAATGTTGGAGCGAGGCGAGGAGTTGTTGGTAGGTACTTCGATTTTGATGAAGGCTGTATCGGTTGAGAAGGCAGTAATCGGTGTTGAGAACAACAAACCTGACGCTATCAAGCACCTTGCCGAGTTGGCAAAGAGCTATAGTGGCATCGAGGTTAAGCCTCTCAAGACTATGTATCCGCAGGGTGGTGAGAAGCAGTTGATTGCTGCTGTTACAGGCCGTGAGGTGCCAGCTCCACCAGCATTGCCTATCGATGTAGGTGCGGTGGTTTGCAACGCATCGACTGCGGTGGCAGTCTACGAGGCTGTGCAGAAGAATAAGCCACTTGTTCAGCGAGTTGTAACTGTTACGGGCAAGTCGATTAAGGATACAAAGAACTTGCTTACCCGTTTTGGTACTCCTGTTTCGGCACTTATTGAGAAGTGTGGTGGTCTGCCTGAGGGCGATAACCGAGTGTTGAACGGAGGCCCTATGATGGGACGCCCGATGTCGAACTTGGCTTCGCCTGTGATGAAGGGCTGCTCGGGTATTACCGTTTTGAGTGGCGCAGAGGCGTTGCGAGGTGAGCCGTCGGCTTGTATCAAGTGCGCTAAGTGTGTGGAGGCTTGTCCTATGGGCTTGGAGCCATATTTCCTCTCGAAGTTGTCGAAGAAGCAATCTTGGGAGGTTGTAGAGAAGAATGATATTGTAAGTTGTATTGAGTGCGGTTGCTGCCAATTTACCTGTCCTGCAAATATTGCGTTATTGGACTATATCCGCTTGGGCAAGCAGACTGTAATGGGTATTATCCGTGCTCGTAACGCTAAGAAATAGTTGAAGTTATGGGAAATAGAACAATTGTAGCTTCGGCTCCACATATTCACAGCAGCCTTTCGACTACTCGCTTGATGGGAGATGTTATCATCGCTCTCTTGCCTGCGTTGGCGGTGTCGGTCTATGTCTATGGATGGGGCGTTTTGGGCATTACAGCAATGTCGATTGGTTGCTGTGTGCTCTTTGAATCGTTGATTCAAAAATTTTTGGTAAAGGGCAAGCAGACCATAACCAACCTTTCGGCTGTGGTTACAGGTTTGTTGTTGGCGATGAATATGCCTGCGAACATTCCGTTGTGGATTGTGGCAGTGGGTGCATTGGTCGCTATCGGTGTTGCGAAGATGCCGTTTGGTGGTCTTGGTAAAAACCCATTCAAC
>JAFYQY010000132.1 GCA_017559685.1 Alistipes sp. | reverse complement strand
GGTAAGGAGCTCTCTTACGATGAGATTCTCAAGTATAAGACTGCTATGATGGTCGAGTTTGCTATTATGGATTGGGAGACAGGTTGGACACAGCAGTTCCACTATGGCGCAATCCGTAACAACAACGCCCGTATGTTCCGTCAGTTGGGTCCTGATACAGGTTTCGATTCGATTGGTGACTTTACCGTAGCGAAGAAGATGGCTAAGTTCCTCGATATGCTCGACGGTCAGGATAAACTTACAAAGACTATTATCTACAATCTCAACCCACGTGACAACGAGTTGGTGGCTACGATGTTGGGTAACTTCCAGGATGGTCGCTATGGCGCAGGCAAGATTCAGTTCGGCTCGGGCTGGTGGTTCCTCGATCAGAAGGATGGTATGGAGAAGCAGATGAACGCCCTCTCGACTTTGGGTTTGTTGAGTCGCTTTGTAGGTATGTTGACCGACTCTCGTTCGTTCCTCTCGTATCCTCGTCACGAATACTTCCGTCGTACCCTCTGCAACTTGTTGGGTAACGACATCGAGCAGGGTTTGCTTCCTGCATCGGAGATCGAGTTTATCGGCAAGGAGATTGTCGAGGGTGTATGTTATCGCAATGCAAAGAATTACTTCAAATTTTAATCCCAAACTTTTTTAAGAGATGAAAATCGTAACTTTCGGTGAGATTATGCTCCGACTCTCAACTCCGGGAAATACCCGCTTTGTTCAGTCGGACTCATTCGATGTTGTTTATGGTGGAGGCGAGGCAAATGTGGCTGTTAGCTGTGCAAACTATGGTCACGACGCCTACTATGTTACAAAGTTGCCAAAGCACGAGATAGGTCAGTCGGCCGTAAATGCTCTGCGCAAGTATGGCGTAAAGACCGACTATATTGCTCGTGGTGGCGACCGTGTAGGTATCTACTTCCTCGAGACGGGAGCTTCGATGCGCCCTTCGAAGGTGATTTATGATAGAGCTCACTCTGCTATTGCTGAGGCCGATCCTGCCGACTTTGATTTTGATGCAATAATGGAGGGTGCCGACTGGTTCCATTGGTCGGGTATCACTCCTGCTATTTCGGATAAGGCTGCCGAACTTACAAAACTCGCTTGCGAGGCTGCCAAGCGTCACGGAGTGACCGTTTCGGTTGACTTGAACTTCCGCAAGAAACTCTGGACTAAGGAGAAGGCGCAGTCGGTTATGCGCCCGTTGATGCAGTATGTAGATGTCTGCATTGGCAACGAGGAGGACGCAGAGTTGTGTCTCGGCTTTAAGCCAGATGCCGATATCGAGGGTGGCGAGACAAATGCCGAGGGCTATAAGGGTATCTTCAAGCAGATGGCCGAGGAGTTTGGCTTCAAGTATGTTATCTCAACCCTTCGTGAGTCGTTCTCGGCTACACACAACGGTTGGAAGGCTATGATTTATAACGGAGAGGAGTTCTACGAGTCGAAGCGCTACGATATTGACCCGATTGTTGACCGTGTAGGTGGCGGCGACTCATTCTCGGGCGGTGTTATCCACGGCCTCTTGACCAAGCCTAATCAGGGCGAGGCTCTCGAGTTTGCGGTTGCGGCATCGGCCTTGAAGCATACGATTAACGGCGACTTCAACCTCGTATCGGTCGAGGAGGTCGAGGCTTTGGCTGGCGGTAGTGCCAACGGCCGTGTACAGCGCTAATTTGTGAAACGATAATTTGAATTTTCAATAATGGCAAAGTTTGATAAGATCGCCGTGATGAAGAAGATCGGCGAGACGGGTATGGTTCCCGTTTTCTACTACAAGGACGTGGAGGTTGCCAAGAAGGTGGTGAAGGCTTGCTACGACGGTGGTGTTCGTGCCTTCGAGTTTACCAATCGAGGTGACTTTGCGCACGAGATTTTTGGCGAGTTGGTAAAGTGGGCAGCTGTCGAGTGCCCCGAGTTGGCATTGGGTATTGGCTCTGTTGTCGATGCTCCTACCGCTGCGCTCTATATTCAGTTGGGTGCCTGCTTCGTTGTGGGGCCACTCTTTAACCCCGATATTGTCCCTGTGTGCAACCGTCGTTTGATTCCATACTGCCCAGGTTGCGGTACGGTGTCGGAGATTGGTAAGGCGCAGGAGTTGGGTTGTGACTTGACAAAGCTCTTCCCAGGCGATGTCTATGGCCCTAATATGGTGAAGGGTTTGATGGCTCCGTGTCCGTGGTCGAAGATTATGGTTACGGGTGGCGTTTCGCCCGACCGTGAGAATCTCACATCGTGGTTTAAGGCGGGCGTCTACTGCGTAGGTATGGGCTCGAAGCTCTTCCCTTCGGATAAGATTAAGGCCGAGGATTGGGCATATATCACCGATAAGTGCCGTGAGTGTCTCGATATCATCGCAGAGATTCGTAGTAAATAAGCAATTACTAACCTAAACAATAGAAAAATGACACTACTTAATGAGAAAAAGACGAATTGGCGCTGGTGGATGTGTCTGTTGCTCTTCTTGGCAACGACCGTAAACTATATGGATCGCCAGGTGCTTTCGTTGACTTGGAAAGACTTTATTGCTCCTGATTTTGGTTGGACAGACTCTGACTACGGTACTATCACGGGTTTCTTCTCTATCTTCTACGCTTTCGCCTGCCTCTTTGCGGGTAAGTTCGTAGATTGGATGGGTACAAAGAAGGGTTTCCTTTGGGCTATCGGCATCTGGTCGTTGGGTGCTTGTATGCACGCAGGTTGTGGCTGGGTTGCACTACAGATTGTAGGCAGCGAGTCGGCAGATGTTGCACAAGCCGTAGAGACAGGCTCGACTGCAGTTATGGCTCTCGCCTCGATTAGCGTATGGCTCTTCTTGATTTGTCGTGCTATTCTCGCTTTGGGCGAGGCTGGCAACTTCCCTGCGGCTATCAAGGTAACAGCTGAATACTTCCCTAAGAAGGATCGTGCTTTGGCAACCTCGTTGTTCAACGCAGGTGCTTCGGTAGGTGCTTTGGCGGCGCCGCTTACAGTACCAATCTTGGCTCAGGCTTTTGGTTGGGAGATGGCATTTATCATTATCGGTGCTCTCGGCTTCGTGTGGATGTTCTTCTGGGTTTATATGTACGATAAACCAGAGAAGTCGAAATATGTGAATAAGGCCGAGTTGGAGTATATCCTTCAGGATGAGAAAGATGCTCCTGCCGAGGCTAAGACGATAGCCAACGAGGAGAAGTCGATTTCGTTGCTCAAGTGCTTTGGCTACAAGCAAACCTGGTCGTTCATTGCAGGTAAGTTCTTTACCGATGGTGTTTGGTGGTTCTATCTCTTCTGGGCTCCAGCATACTTCTCGGAGTGCGGTTACTCGATGGAGACAACGCAGGGCAAGATGCTCGTATTGGTGCTCTATCTCATCGTAACGGTTATTTCGATCGGCGGTGGATACTTGCCAAAACTCTTTGTTGAGAAGAGGGGTATGGAGCCATATTCGGGACGTATGCTTGCGATGTTGATTTTTGCATTCTTCCCACTCTTCGCTCTCTTTGCGCAGCCATTGCAGGGTATTTCGGTTTGGTTCCCTGCTGTGATTATTGGCATCGCAGGTGCGGGTCACCAGGCTTGGTCGGCAAACCTCTTCTCGACCATTGGTGATATGTTCCCTAAGTCGACTATCGCTACCATCACAGGTATCGGTGCTATGGTCGGTGGTGTTGGCTCGTTCCTTATCAATAAGGGTGCAGGTATGCTCTTTACATACGCAGAGGCTCAAGGCTCGGCATTCTCGTTTGTTGGTTTCGAGGGCAAGCCTGCAGGCTATATGATTATCTTCTGCATCTGCGCTGTGGCCTATTTGATAGCTTGGACTATTATGAAGACGTTGGTGCCAAAGCATAAACCAATTATCCTCAAGTAATACGAACTTAATAAACCTATATAGAAATGACTAAAAAACTCAATAAGACAACTGTAGAGAAGGTTGAGCGCCCTGTTAAGATTCTTCAGTTTGGCGAGGGTAACTTCCTTCGTGCTTTCGTAGATTGGCAGATTGATATCGCCAACGAGAAGGGCGTTATGAACTCGGGTGTGGCAATTTGTCAGCCTATTATCGACCCCGAGAAGAAGGTGTTGAAGGTAATCGATTTGCTCAACGAGCAGGATCACCTCTACCACGTCTATTTGGAGGGTATCGAGAACAAGCAGCCTAAGAAGGATGTGCGCTTGGTAAAGAGCGTTATGGACTCGTTCAACCCATACGAGGAGTATGCCAAGTATGAGTCTTATTTTCTCTCACCTGAGCTCAAGATCACCATCTCGAACACTACCGAGGCGGGTATCCGCTACGAGGAGGGTGACGATTTGACCGCTTGCCCACCGAAGTCGTACCCTGCAAAGATGACCGCTTTGCTCTACAAGCGTTTCAAGCACTTTAATGGCGACCCTGAGAAGGGATTGGTTATTATCTGCTGTGAGTTGATTGAGAACAACGGCTCGACCTTGCACGAGTATGTAATCAAGCACGCCGAGTATCACAAGTTGGGACAGGACTTTATCGATTGGGTTGAGGCGAATTGCCACTTCTGCGACACTCTCGTAGACCGCATCGTTCCAGGCTTCCCACGTGATACCATCAACGAGATTCAGGAGGAGGTTGGCTTCGAGGATAACCTCGTAGTAAAGGCCGAGCTCTACCATTTGTGGGCTATTGGAGGCCCTGGCTATAAGAAGGTTATGGAGGAACTTCCGCTCGATAAGGCTGGCTTGCACGTAATCTTTATGCCGTCAATCAAGCAGTTCCGTGATAAGAAGGTGCGTATCTTGAACGGCTCGCACACAGGTATGGTTACTATGGCCTTGATGATGGGTTGCGAAACCGTTATGGACGCCTTCAATACCCCAGCAATCGAGAAGTTTGTAAACGATATGGTTGCCGAGGAGGTTATCCCAATGATT
>JAFYQY010000131.1 GCA_017559685.1 Alistipes sp. | reverse complement strand
TGCGGAAATAGCTCAGTTGGTAGAGCACAACCTTGCCAAGGTTGGGGTCGCGAGTTCGAGTCTCGTTTTCCGCTCAAAAAAACTTAAGACAGCGTTTAGCTGTCTTTTTTTGTACATCATACCAAATGCCCTATCGCTTGGTTGAGGCCCTGAGGCCTTCGATGACGCTATGGGTGAAGCCTGCAGCCTCCATAGCGTTGAGACCCTTGATAGTGAGACCTCCAGGGGTGGTGACGCGGTCGATCTCAGCCTCAGGATGAGCATCGTGGGCTGCAAGGACGTCGACAGCACCGCGGAGCGTCTGCATCACGATATGCTTGGCATCGTCGGCACGCAGGCCGAGCTCCACACCGCCCTCCATAGCAGCACGGATATATCTGAGAGCATAGGCTATACCGCAGCTGGCAAGCGACGTGGCGGCAGGCATAACGCCCTCATCGATAAGCATTGCCTTGCCAAGCTCATCAAAGATTTCAACGAGGCGAGCATCCTGCTCTGCCGTAGAGCGAGCCGAAGAGATAAAGGTCATACTGCTCATTGTGGCTATTGCAGTATTGGGCATTATGAGATAGGTAGCTGGCAGCACACCGCAACCCTTATCGAGCCACTTAGAGAGCTGCTCAAGACCCAAGCCACCGACAAGCGAGGCTACGGCCTGCTGCGAGTAGTCGAGATGAGGCTTGATCTCATCGAGAACCTCAACAACCTTCCAGGGCTTGACTGCAAGCACAACCATATCGGCAGCTACAGCAGCTGCAACATTATCTGTTGTAGTGTTAATATCCTTAAACTCAGCCTTTAGTGCCTCGAGCTTTGTACTTGATGGGTTAGCGACAAAGATGTCGGATGTTGCAACTCGGCTACCCTTTGCAAGGCCGCGTGCCACAGCACCACCCATATTTCCCGCTCCGATAATAGCTATCTTCATATACTTAGTGTGTTACGTTTTCAAATCAAGAGCAAAGATAATATCTTTTGGCAAATCGCGGCAATCGAGGGAGGCTATATGTTAGATCGATTAATTATTCCATATAGGGATAAGCTATCTGTCGTAGCACTCAATAGAATTGGACAGACACTCTATTTTCGTAGCTTCCATATCGAATTTGGTTGATTGCCATCTACAAAGTTAAGAAATTTTTCTAACTTTGTATGCAGTTCACCCCACAACACCAAGATATCGAATATGAGCACACTCGAGCGAGCAATAGAGATAGCCACCGAGGCACATCGTGGCCAGCGTGATAAGGCCGGCGAGGAGTATATCAACCATTCGCTGCGTGTGATGGCTGCTGGCAAGACCACCGACGAGAAGATTGTTGGCGTGTTGCACGATGTTGTTGAAGATACCGACTGGACATTCGACAAGCTCCGAGCCGAGGGGTTCTCACAACATATTATCGAAGCCCTTAAATGCGTCACAAAGCTCTCCGAGAGTGAGCCCTACGACAGGTATATAGCACGCGTCAAGACAAATCCTCTTGCCATCAGAGTAAAACTCAACGACCTCACCGACAATATGGATATCCGTCGCCTACCCTACCTCTCGGATAAGGATGTAAAGCGACTAAAGAGGTATCTAAAGGCCTACAAGCAGCTCACAGGCGTGCCCACCTACTCGGTATATGCCTGCCAGAGGGAGTATCCCAATGCCTACCTCCCCTGGAGCGAGGAGGATGACCTGAAGCTCACGGAGATGTGGTGCAACGGAGCAACAAGAGAGGAGATTGCGACCCACTTCCAACGCAAGCCGAGTGCCATCGACTCACGCATTAAGAGGTTGGAACTTGTGGAGAAGTACGGAGAATAATAACGAAATAGAGAGATATGCAGCAGACTATTACACCCGACAAGCAGACTGTTGAGGCCTGCCTGAAGAGTAAATCTTACTACATCGACTTCTATCAGAGGGAGTATGTATGGAGCAAGGAGACGGTAGAGATACTTCTCAGAGATATATTCTACTCGTTCGAGATATCGTACGAGCAGTTTAAAGATGCGGAACTATCACCCGCGGTCATCGAGAAGTTTAATTGGTACTATCTAAACATATACATAACCAACAATATTGGCGGCAAGATATATGTCGTAGATGGTCAGCAACGCCTATCTACCCTAACACTCATTGCCAATAAGCTCTACCACATCACCACAGACGACGACTTAAAAGAGTCGCTCAAGTCCTGCATATATGGCAAAGATAAGTGGAAGGGAAACATCTTCTTGTTGGACCACGATAAGCGTCACGAGATTATGGAGAGAATCCTCAAGGAGGATATTGCCACAGCTCCAACATTTAAGAACAAGACCGAGGAGACACTCTGGAACAGATACAAGGATATCTCAAAATTTATCGACGACAAGGAGATGGACGAGAAGATGGTCAATACGTTCATCTACTATTTTCTTGAGCGACTTGTGTTGGTCGAGCTTACAATCCAGCAGAACGACACACCTATGATCTTTGAGGTGATCAACGATCGTGGTGAGGCACTAAAGCCATTCGAGATTTTGAAGGGTAAACTGGTGGGAGCACTCGACAAATTGGACACAGACAAATACTCAAAATTGTGGGATGATGTCATAGCACAGTTGTTTAAAATCGAGGATGAGTTCTTTGCCGACTATCTTAAGTCAAGGTTTATATTTAAACGCAACTCCAAGGTGGAGGGAGCTGTGAATAACACCTACCATCGCTATATCTTTGAGGGTAACGATATTGCTCAGGCTCTGGGATTTAGACGCACAGACAAGAAGCAAATAGCCAATATCAAACGCTTCATAGAGAGCGATATGGTCTATTATGGTCGCCTATACTCAAAGATTCGCAGCAATGAGCTAAACGATGAGTTTATGACCTATAATAGCTCTATCCACGGTTTAGCGGGTCAGTACTACATCATCCTATCAGCTTGTGAAATTAACGATCAGCAAGAAGATGAGAAGATAAGGGCCATTACCAAGGAGTACGACAGAATATATATGCTCCTAAGACTCAATGGAGCATACGATAGTAACTCATTCCAAGACATCGCATACCAGATCAACGAGCAGATTCGAGGTAGAGATATTGCGGAGTACAGAGATATATTCAACAATATCCTCAGGGAGGCTATCAGTGAAAGAAAGGGTGGCGGCAATCTATCATCACTTCTCGACTACAACACGTTCAAGCAGGTGGGATATGCCAATATGGAGAAACGTTCATTGAGATATTTCCTGGCTCGTGTCGAAAAATTCGTATGCGACGGACTGGGCCAGAGTATGAAGGATAGCGTGGAGACCATCTCAACCAAAACAAGCTACAAACTTGGATACCACATCGAGCATATCTTGAGTCATAATCAGACCAACATCGAATACTTCAATGACGAGGAGGAGTTTGAATTGCTACGCAACCAACTTGGAGGATTGCTGCTACTCAAGGATAGAGATAACATAAGTTCTGGTAACGAGGAGTACTCCGATAAGCTCAAAACATACAGTGCAGGACTCGTCTGGGGACATACGTTGTGTAAAGATTACCACCACACAAACAAGAGTCTTGAGAGCTTCAACAACCAACTACAAGAGAGGTGTGGCGAGAAGATTGCACCAATCGATTTCTTTGACAAGGCGGCATTGGAGAGTAGAACAAAACTCCTGTACGAGATTGTTAAACTTATATGGGAGATATAGCCTTAAGCTATTTAAGGCCCAGGAGCTAT
>JAFYQY010000130.1 GCA_017559685.1 Alistipes sp. | reverse complement strand
TTGGCTATCGTTAAGCACATCGTAGAGGGTCACGGCGAGCGAGTATCTGTTCGCAGCGAGTTGGGCGTAGGTTCGACATTCACATTCACACTCAAAAAGGTTGAGTTGTAAAATATGCACACTTTAGCAATCGTTTGGGACTTCGACCCCACACTCATAAATATAGGCGGTTTCGAAATTCGCTGGTATTCACTCACTTGGGCTTTAGCACTCCTGTTCGGAGGTTGGTTGTTCGCCTACTTCTGCAAGCGTGAGGGTAAGCCAAGCAGCGTTTCGGATACAACCTTCTTGTATATCGCTGTCGGCACCATCCTCGGCGCACGACTCGGTCACTGTCTTTTTTATGAGCCTGAGGTCTATCTCAAAGATCCGCTAAGAATTATTACAGGTATCCGTGAGGGAGGCCTTGCAAGCCACGGCGCAGCTATCGGCATCGTACTCGGCATTTGGCTCTCGTCGGTGAAGAACAAGGTTTCGATATGGTGGACAGCCGACCGTTTGGGCATTATCGCCCCTATGAGCGGTGCAATGATTCGCTTCGGAAACCTCTTCAACTCTGAAATTATCGGCAACGAAACAACCGTGCCGTGGGGCTTCAAGTTTGTACGATTGCACGAGTATAGAAATTTGCCCGTAGAGGCAGTTCCTATGCGCCACGCAACACAACTCTACGAGGCGTTGTGCTATATCGTAGTCTTCGTTGTATTGTTCCTTCTCTATCGCAATACAAACCTCGCAAAGCGCAAGGGTTTCATCTTTGGCGCAGCGATGGTGGGCATCTTCACACCTCGATTCCTTATCGAGTTTATCAAGGTAAACCAAGTATCGTTCGAGCAGGCGATGACCTTCAATATGGGACAATGGCTCTCCGTACCATTCATCCTCTGTGGCGTCGCTATTATGCTTTGGGCGTGGTTTTGCCACAAGGAAGAGCCTGTAGTAGCACCCAAAGCCACATCAGCAGAGAAGAAGCCCAAGAATAAAAGACACTTCAAGAAGTAATGAAACAGCAGATTGACAACCTCATAGCCAATACGCTTCTCGACGGAGAGGAGGTATATTTGCCAAATATAGGCACCTTGATTCTCTACCGTCATCCGGCAAAGCGACTCTCTTCGAAGAAGTTGCAGCAACCATATCACGAGTTGCGCATTACATCCGAGGAGCGAGGCGTGAATATCCTTACGCTTATCTCGAAGGTTGCGGGTGTAGACGAGAATCGTGCATCCGACATATATACCGAGTGGCTTTCGCAGTCGCAGAGAAATGGCATCACGACCATCGACACCGTATGTAGCATCGAGAATGGGGTAGTCTCAACTATTGAATCGTTTGAAATTATGGCAAATCCAAAGGGCAGAGGCGTTGTTAAGATAAACCCTCGCACAAACTACTTTATATATATATTATCGGGACTTTGCATAGGTTTTGCATTGGGCACAGCTGGCTTTATTCTCTATTCCAACGGCACTTTCGATGACCTTCTCGGCACAAAGGATGCAACTGCAAAGGTTGCAGAAGTAGCACCTACAGAGCCTACAGCCACCGAGCCGACCATCGAGGTTACCACCGAGAATACCGAGACCTCAGTTGAGCCTTCGAGCGAGATTACAACAGGAGCAACCAAAACTGAGGCTTCGACAGGTGCGACAAACACCGCAACCGAGGTTGCCGAGCCTGAGATTCCTGCATTGCAAAAGGGCAAGAGCTATGCCGTATGGGGCGTATACACCAAGCTGGAGAGCGCCGACAAGTATATAAAGTGGTTAGCCGAGAACTATCCAGAGATTGAGGCTAAAACCTACCTGTACGACGGTCGCTATATGGTTGCATTGTGCGAATTATCGTCTCGCAATGCGTGTGGTAACAAGGTCTCGGCGTGGAAAAAGACATCGAAGAGTTTTAAGGATGTGTGGGTTTACACTCGATAATCGATATCGCCGATGCGCTTAGCCAACGCCATAACCAAAGCGATAGATTTATTCTACATAAAACCTCTGCGAGCCATAGTGCCACAGCAGGTTTTTCGCTATTTGGCGTGCGGTGCAACAACGGCACTCCTCGATGCTGTGTGGTACTTCTTGATCTACCACTACATCGTTTGCGAAAGGTTTACCGACCTCGGCTTCGTGGTCGTATCGCCACACATTGCAGCCCTGTGTATCGTCTTCCCGATAACATTCTTTACGGGCTTCTGGCTCAATCGCAATGTCGCATTCAGGGCAACACACATATCGTCGCTACCGCAACTCTTTAAGTATGCGCTCACAGTCGTAGGCTCGATACTTCTGAACTACGCTTGTATGAAGTTCCTCGTCGAGTCGTGCGAGATATGGGCAACACCGTCGAAAATCTTCACCACAATAATTTGTGCGATATACAGCTTCTTAGTAGGACGTTATTTCACATTTAAGGGATAATTTTTGAAAGATATTCGATTTTTATTGCAATTATTTTTGCATTGTTGCGAAAAAGCGTTATCTTTGCACACCTTTTTGAGGGTTACAGCTACGGAGAGTTGGGTGAGTGGCTGAAACCAGCAGTTTGCTAAACTGCCGATATCGTAAGGTATCCACTGGTTCGAATCCAGTACTCTCCGCAAATCAAAAAAATAATATAAGGAGTGCATTTCGCACTCCTTTGTTATTTTATTCATTTTTAAGTGGTTAGATAGTTTGCCAACCACACCCAAAACAGTCAAAAATCATTGTTTTTCCCTCAAAAAAATCCGAAAATTCTATCTGAAAATTGGGCAAATTTTGGTAGCACATAGATTTATAATTTTTCTAATAGAGAATATGATGAAAATGTCCAGTGATAATTTAACAAAAGGAGCAAAATTTGCTACTTATATGCAACAAAATGGTAGTGTTTTTCGTATTTATAGTAAAAAAGATAATACTACATCAATCTAACAACATATTTTTAATCTCTTCTATGTTAATACCTTCACAAACGATTCTTCCTTCACGAATATCATTGAGATACTCCTCGTTCGCATAGAGATATTTGGTTACGCCTTGTTCTTTTAACTTTTCAGATATCTCAAAATTGACATCATCGTTATGGAGGATTTCATCAATCTCTTCACAAGTATATCCACCACCAAGAGACTCAAATAAATCCTCTTGTTCTTTAGTCATATAATCATATGAACATTCACTCAAGATATCTCTGGTCCAATTCACTTTACCAATAGTATTAAGGATATGTTGTGCCATTTCTTCATCGTGTGTGTGATGAAGTAATTTACAAATACCGCGTTCTTGTTCTTTAGTCAATTTTTCCATATCAAATAGTTTTACGTTTGAATGTATAAATATAATAAAAATTTCTGAAAATTTTAGATAAAACTAAAAAGTCCAATGAATTTGTATATTCAAAGGACTTTTCTTACATTTGTACACCCAACTCATACTTGGGTATAAATAAACATTATTCGCATGAATAAAGGTTATTTAGAAGGGAGGTGTCGGAAATGGTAAGTCTAAAAGACTTTATTGAGAACCATATAACAATATCTATTATTGATTTGTTGAATGACATTGGTAAAAATAGAGTTTTTGTTCATTCTTATTATCGTTCATTTCCAAAAAAGAATTAGTTTCTTTTAACCTCCGAGGAGAGTTCAGTTCCTAAGGACTCTCCTCTTTTATAAATATATTCTGAGCCCGTTATAAATTTACTGTAAAGTAATATATAATTACCTTTTAATTTTACATTTTTAATTTTTAATTAAAAAACTAAAGTTTTTTTTTGTATCTTTGTACGATAGAACACTATTTGAAACAATAAAACAAACACATAACTATGAAAAAGGTATTTATCGTAGCATTGGCAGCTTTGGCATTTATGGGCTGCAACAAGAGTAAGTCGGCTGACAACGCAGCTGAGGCAACAAACAACACCGAGGTTCAGAGCGCAGTAGCAACCACAGCAAGCGACATCGCTGTTGTAGACGTTATCTACGTGGTTAACGAGAGCGAGATTGCAAAGACCGAGGGCGTAGCACTCCGCAACAAGATTGCAAAGGCTGAGGAGAAGTTCGCAAAGAAGGATCAGGATCTTCAGAAGGAGATGCAGCAGCTCGCAGAGAAGTATCAGAAGGGTTTGATCACTACTCGTGATGCACAGACT
>JAFYQY010000129.1 GCA_017559685.1 Alistipes sp. | reverse complement strand
ATAACCTTCAACCAAGCCACCTTACCTGCGGTGATCTTGGGAGTCTCGGTTGTTGCTACAATACGATCCTCCGAGTCGTGGTAGACAAATACCTCGACCTCGTCGTCAACCTTCTGCGTCAGCGACACATAGCGATTTGGGAGCAATACCTCGTTGCCCTCCTCGTCTGCAAGATACAGACCAAATTCCGATACTCGTGCTACACGCAGAGTCTGAATCTCTCCAATTCTCATCTAAATACCTATACTTATATATTTATTTATTCTACCTTCCAGGTCTCACCACCGAAGAACAGATCGTCGGCCGACTTATTTGGCTCTCGCTCCTGCTGCTCGCTAATTTGGCGTGCAACCTCCTCGTCGTAGGTTGCTCGATTGACATCACGAATAATACCAACAGCAACAGGGAAGTCTGGGTAGCGCATCGACGCCAACATTGTGTGCAAAGCCGTATCCTCGCAGTGCGCATCGTGCGTCAGCACATCGTCGAGGGTGTAGCCCTCCTCTCCCACAGTAACAACCTTCAAGCGAAGACCGTCGAGCACTAAACCTTTCTCTTTATTTGCTCCAAAGAGCATCTTCTCGCCGTGTTGCAGGCGAATTGTGCGCTCCTCACGAATAGCCTTCGTATCGGCATAGTCAGCGTGGGTTTTGTGGTTGAAGATAACGCAATTTACCAACGCCTCGGTTACCGCCATACCCTTATGGCAAGCACCTGCAACAAGCACCTCCTTAGTCAAGTCCAACTCCATATCTATAGTACGAGCCACGAACGAAGCCTTCGCACCAATTGCCAACACGGCTGGTGAGAATGGTTGCTCAATAGTTCCGAAAGGCGAGGTCTTAGTAACCTTACCGAGCTTCGAGGTAGGGGAGTATTGACCTTTGGTCAAGCCGTAAATCTCGTTGTTGAACATAATCAAGTTTAGGTCGATATTTCTACGACAAGCGTGGATAAAGTGGTTACCACCGATAGCCAACGAGTCGCCATCGCCCGAACAAACCCAAACCGAAAGGTCTGGGCGTGCAGTTTTGAGACCCGTAGCGATAGCGGCTGCACGACCGTGAATGGTGTGGAAACCGTAGGTGCTCATATAGTAGACAAAGCGTGACGAACATCCGATACCCGAGATAAATGCGAAGTTCTCTCGTGGAACATCGAGTCTATCGGCAACCTCAGGCAGAGCCTTCAACACCGAGTTGAATACGGCGTGGTCGCCACATCCTGCGCACCACTTCACGGCATTGCCATTGCGAAAATCGTTTGGTGTATACTCTCTCTTTGCCATCTTAGTTCAAATTTAAGTTAATTTTAGCAACCAACTCTCCAATATTGAATGGTTGAGCCTCCATCGAAGCCAACGAGCGAATATCCTCGTGATACGTAGTCGCACGCAAGAGCGATGCGAGCTGTCCGCTGTTGCTCTCGCACACCAGCACTCGCTTATACTGCGCCATACGACCTGTCAAACCCGATGGAAGAGGGTTTATAGCATCTACCGTAGCATACGCCACCGAGCAACCCTCGCTGTGGAGTTTCATCACAGCCTCACGCACCTTACCAGCGTTACTTCCCCAAGCCAAGACGAGCAAATCGCCGCCGTTCTCACCCTCGTGGCTGATAGCCGGAAGCATATCGCACACCTTCTCTACACGCTCGGCACGCAGTCTGCCCATCGCAGCGTGATCCTCAGGCGAGTAGGATATAGCACCAGTCGACGGTTGCTTCTCCAAACCTCCGAGACGATGCTCCAAACCTTCAGCGCCAGGGATAGCCCAATAGCGAGCCAAATTCTCGTTCATCGAATATGGGTTGAACAAACCTCGCTCATTGAAACACTCCGCCTTTGCAGCGAGTTCCTCGTGCGATACGATTGGTGGAACAATATCCGCCAACTCAGCCACACGCTTTACTCGCCACGGTTCAGTTCCATTTGCCAAGTTAGCATCTGTCAAAAGCACCACAGGCATCATTCGCTCCAATGCAATCTTTGCTGCCAAATAGGCCTTATCGAAACAGTCAGCAGGGGAGTGCGCTGCCAATACAACCAACGGGCAGTCGCCATTGCGACCATACATCGCCTGTAAGAGGTCGGCCTGCTCGCTCTTTGTAGGCAAACCTGTCGAAGGGCCTCCACGCTGAACATCGACTACAACCAGCGGAATTTGCGCCATAACTGCCAAGCCGAGAGCCTCGCTCTTGAGAGCCAAGCCAGGGCCCGAGGTGGTAGTAACCGCCAACGCACCACCGAACGATGCGCCTATTGCGGTGCAGATACCAGCAATCTCATCCTCAGCCTGTACGGTCTTTACGCCGAGAGCCTTATGCTTTGCCAACTCCTCCAAGATACCCGTTGCAGGGGTAATAGGGTAGGAGCCGCAGAAGAGCGGACGACCACTCTTCTCTGCCGCTGCGATAAAGCCCCAAGCCACCGCCTGGTTGCCATTTATCGAGCGATATACGCCTGCAGGGAGCGCCTGAGCACTCTTCGAGTGGTTCTCGCCTACGAGGTGCGAGTTTTTCGCATAGTTCTCGCCAGCCTCCAAAGCTACAATATTCGCCTTGCAGACGAGTTCGTTCTTTGCTCCGAACTTCTTTGTTATATACTTCTTGGCATACTCCGCAGGGATGTCGTACATCGCAAGCGTCATACCCAAAACGAGCATATTGCGACACTTCATAGCCGATTTACGGTCGAGACCGCACTCCGCTACAGCATCGAGTGTCATCTGTGTGATTGGAGCCTCGACGATATCGCAATCTTCGAGTTTGAACTGCTCGACGATAGTCTCAATATCGTAACCCAACTTCTCGACAGCCTCCTTCGTAAAGTTGTCGCTATCGAGAATGATGCGGGCATTAGCCGTAGCATACTTGCGATGCGCCACCAATGCTGCGGCATTCATCGCCACCAACACATCGCACTTATCGCCCTGATGCGTTACAGCCTCGGTGTCGAAATGTACTTGGAAGCCCGATACGCCCGCCACAGTTCCTTGTGGGGCACGTACCTCGGCAGGGTAGTCGGGGAAGGTAAATACTCCATAACCAGCAAATGCCGCACTCTCCGAGAAGATGTTGCCGACCATCTGCATTCCGTCGCCCGAGTCACCCGAAAAACGAATTACAACGCTCATACTTTTATATTAATCTTTTGCTACTCCCTCGATAGTCAGAAACTCTGTACCGCCTACCGAGTTAGAACGTATTTGTATTACACGATGAAAGACCCCTCGTTCCATCTTATCGACCTCGACGTTCAACACAATCTCGCCCGCCTCGCCAACAGCGATAGGCTTGCGTGAAATCTCAGGTTTAACGCACGAACAAGATGTTATGACCGAGAACAACACCAAAGGCTCCACTCCGTCGTTCACAAAACGGAACGAGAGTCGTTGATTCTCGCCCTGACGAGATACTGAGCCAAAGTCGCACGCAGTGCGCTCAAACTTAATGTGCGCACCTTTGTAATTCTCTTGGCCATCTGCACAAAGGGGTAACACCGCCATTGCGCAACACAATATCACCGATAGAAGTCTCATACTTTATCTACTTTGTGAGAATTTGTAGGTTATAACTCCGCCCTGTTTGAAGGCCTCAGCCTCGGTAAACACCGTTGCTCGAGCCGCCTTCAATGCCGCATCAATAGCAGTTTTCTCCTGCGTAGTCGACCCCTTTGGCTCAAACGCAGCCTCGGTCACTTTGCCCGATTGATTTACCACTACTCGAATCTTTACTCGACCCGCTTTGGTAACTCCGTCGGCACTTGGCAAAGGTAAATCGCCCACAACGCCACGTCCCAACAAGCCCTCATCGAGCTCGACATTTCCGTTAGGGTTGAGATATGCGCCCTTGCCCAAAGCCTTAGTCACAGTATCCTGCTTTGCGAGTGGGTTACCTATATCGGCAGGCTTATCCTTGCCCGAATTGTGGCTCTGGAACATAGCACGCTGATTGACCGTACGAGTCTCCTCGGCCTTGCCCGAAGTCTGCTGTGTATTCTCCTTCGGTGCAGGCTTCTGATGGCTTGGCGCAGGTTTCTTAGTCGGTTTTGGCTTCGACACAGGCTTATCCTTCGGCTTCGGCTTTGGTGGTTCTACAGGCTTCTCATATTCGATGTATATGATATCCTTAGCCTTGGTATTTATCTTTGGCGAGAACTCAATCTCTCCAAAGACAAACACCAACACTAACAACGCCACATACAACGCTGAAAATATGATAGCATAATGTTTTGAATTCATAAATTTGGGGGCTATAATACTTTTTAGCCTTTATTTTACTGCCTACTCTGCCTGGGTAGCCAAGATGAGTCGATAGCCATTATCCTTCGCTATATTCATCACCTTTACAACCTCGTCTACCGCAACCGTCTTATCGCAATGGAGAGAGATGGTTGCATCCTCCTGGCCCTCCAATACCGACTTCAAAGTGATCTCCACGCCACGAAGTCCATCTACTGCATTGCCATTCACATAGTAGAAATATTTCGAATCCTTGTGCTCAATCGACACAGCAGGAGCCTCCCTATCGACCTTCAACTGATTGGTACTCTTTGGCAACTCCAACTTCAACGCATTAGGGTTGATAAGGGTAGTTGCGATAAGCATAAAAATCAGGAGAAGGAACATAAGGTCGGTCATTGCCGATGCCGAGAACGACTTATCGACCTTCGATCCTCTTTTAATTGCCATAATGCCTCCTACTTTTGAACAGGTTGATTCAAGATATCCATAAAGGCGATAGAGTTAGCCTCCATACGGAACACCAACTTCTCGATACGAGCTACCAAGTAGTTGTAGCCGAAGTATGCAGGAATACCTACTATAAGACCACCTACAGTGGTTACCATAGCTACATACATACCGCCCGAAAGCAACGCCATATCTACAGTACCACCCGCAGCCGACATATCCATAAATGTACGAACCATACCGAGTACAGTACCCAAGAATCCGATCATTGGTGCACCACCTGCGATTGTCGCAAGGGTAGGCAAGCCATTCTCCAACTTCGAAACCTCCAAGTTAGCAACATTCTCGATTGCGCTCTGAACATCACTCATAGGGCGACCAAGACGCTCCAAACCCTTCTCAACCATTCGTGCAATAGGGGTATTCTCGTGGTGGCAGAATGCGATAGCATCCTTAACCTTACCATCCATAACATAGTCGCGAATGCGGTTCATAAAGTGCATATCGAGGCGCTGTGCACGCTGAATAGCAACAAAACGCTCCACGAAAATAAAGATGGTAACACCGCCCAACAAGAGCAATACCCACATCAACCAACCACCGTTGTTAAACAACGCCCAAAGGGACATCTTTCCTGCCGCTGCAGTTGCTACCGCTGCATCGGCTGCTTGCAAAAGTTTAATCATAATTTTGAGTTTTTTTATTAGTTATTATACATTCTATTTCTATCTATCTTCATTACT
>JAFYQY010000128.1 GCA_017559685.1 Alistipes sp. | reverse complement strand
CGACCACCGATAGCCTCGGTAATCCAAGTTGGGTCACCTGCGAAGATGTCGTTGTACGACTGCATACGGAGGTGGCGAACCATACGCAACTTAATTACGAACTGGTCGATCAACTCCTGAGCGAACTCCTCGGTGATGTTACCCTTGTCGAGGTCGTACTGGATGTAGATATCGAGGAACGACGATACGTTACCGAGCGACATTGCAGCACCATCCTGCTCCTTAACAGCAGCGAGGTATGCCATATAAACCCACTGGATAGCCTCCTGAGCCGAAGTAGCTGGGCGAGTCAAATCCAAACCGTAGTACTGACCCAAAGTAACCATATCCTTCAACGCCTTGATCTGCTCGGCAACCTCCTCACGAAGACGGATTGTTGCGTCGGTCATAGGCGAGAGGAGCTGCTTCATATCCTCCTGCTTAGCCTCGATAAGGCGCTGAGCACCGTAGAGAGCCAAACGACGGTAGTCACCGATGATACGGCCACGAGCGTAGTTATCTGGCAAACCAGTGAGGAAGCCCAACGAACGGAAAGTACGAATCTCCTCGGTGTAAACATCGAATACACCATCGTTGTGAGTCTTGCGGTAGTGAGTAAAGATCTCCTTTACCTTCTCATCAACATCGGTACCCTGCTCCTTGCAAGCACGTGATACTACGTTGATACCACCGAAAGGCTTGATAGCACGCTTCAACAACTCGTCGGTCTGCAAACCTACGATAAGCTCATTCTCCTGGTCGATGTAACCAGCCTTGTGCGATGTGATTGTTGATACGGTCTTATTGTCAAGTGAACGAACGCCGCCATTAGCACGCTCCTCCTCAAGTGCCTCGAGACACTTGTTCCAAACTTTCAATGTGCGCTCCGATGGACCTGCCAAGAACGAAGCATCTCCGTAGTACGGAGTGATGTTGGTCTGTACGAAGTTAGCAACATCGATGTTGCTCTGCCACAAACCCTCCTTAAACTGCTTGTAAATATCCATAATTAACCTAAAATTTGTTTTTCCTATTTTTTCGGGCGCAAAGATACGAAAAAAGTCGCAACGTTATCCTGCGCTTGTCACTTTTTTTAACGTTTTTTCGAAGAAAAGTAGTATATTTGCACTTGTGAAGATGAACAATTAGCGATAAACTATACCAATGAAGAGATATTTACTCCTTTTTGTTGTAGCCATACTTGCCACAGTAGGTTGTAATCCCGACAACGTCGTAGACGATAACGGAGGTGTTACCGAGCCGAAAGATGTCGAGCTTATGGTGTCGCTTGCGCAGACTCGAACCTCGCTTGGCGATAAGGGTGCAGACGGAATCTATCCCCTATATTGGAGCGAGGGCGATAAGATTGTCGTGAATGGTTCACTCTCGGAGGAGGTCCGTGTCAGTGAGGGAGACTCCTCGTTGGCAAAATTCTTGGTAAAGTCGGTTGTCGCTCCATATCACATCACATATCCCTATTGTGCCTCTACTACTGCGGATAAGGCGGTTGTCGAGTTCCCTGCCGAGCAGAGCTATATCGAGGGTACTTTCTCGTTGGGTAGTGTGCCTATGTGCGGATATGCCGAGGGTGGCAACAACATTACTTTGTCGCACCTTGCCACTATCTTGCGACTCCCTGTTAAGGCTGTAGACGAGAGCGTTGTGTTGAAGAAGATTGTCGTTACTTCGCACTCTGGTGCAAAGCTCTCGGGCGAGTTTGTGGTCGATTGTAAGTCGGCATCTATCACCGCTACTGCTAACGCTTCGAATATTGTAACTTACTCTTTGCCTGATAATTATGCGCTCTCAACAACTACCGAGAGTGTGTTCTATATTTCGTTACCTGCCGTTGATGTGGGTAGCTGCACCATCGAGTTTATCGAGGTTTCGGGCGAGAGTTTGTTGGCTCGCTGGTCGCCCGATAAACCGCTGTCAAAGGGTGTGGTTCGTGAGTTTAAGACGATAGACTACAAGCCTAATGTTTCGACGCAATTACAACCGCTCGACATAGAGCAGGATGAGTTTGAAATCAACTATGAAAAGATTTATGGATACGTTCGCTACTCCGATGGCTCGCCTATCGCAGGCGTTGCCGTAAGCGATGGATTTCAGGTGGTCGAGACCGACTCGAAAGGTTACTACGAGATGAAGGGCGTTGACCCTCAGTGCTGGCATATCTACTGCTCGCTACCGGCTGATGTCGAGGTGCCTGTAAATGAGCACGGTCAACCTTGCTTCTTCAAGAAATATCCGTCAAACTCGGCTCAATACGACTTCACTTTTGAGCGATTGGCAGGGGGTAAGGAGCAGGAACTTGTTCTCTTTGGTCTCGCCGATACGCAACCGAGTTCAATGGTGCATATCGACCGCTTCAATGTTCAGGCTGCACCCGAAATTAAGGCTTATGCTAAGACCTTTGGTTTGCCGTGCTACGGTATTGTTATGGGAGATATGGTGGGTAGCAAACCCGAATTGATGCCCGATATGCGTGCTGCATTGGCTAAGAGCAAGACGGGAATGCCAATCTTTGCTTGCTATGGCAACCACGACCATATCGTGTGCGACGCTTCGCATCCTGTCTTCCCAGATGCACGCAATAAAGATTTCTACATCAAGTTGCAGCGAGGCTTTGAAGATTGTTTCGGCCCTGTGAACTACTCGTTCAATCGTGGCGACGTACATATTATATCTATGCGTAACGTGAAGAATACGAGCAATGTATCGGTGGGTTCCTACAAAACAGGCTTTACGGCCGAGCAGTTCGAGTGGCTCAAGCAGGACTTGGCGTGCGTGCCAAAGGATAAGATGGTCGTATTTTGCGTTCATATTCCTATATTTAATGCGGGTAAGGTTGGCGACGGAAGCTATCTTCAGGAGGTGCTGAAGCTGTTGGATCAATATGCCGAGGCGCATATTCTCTCGGGACATACCCACTATATGCACCCATATGACCACGTGTGGAACAAGACGGGATATAAGATTTACGAGCATTGTATCGCATCGACTCGTCAGGATGTGATGGCCTCAAACATTCATCGTGACGGCACTCCTTGTGGCTACAATATCTTCAAGATTAAGGATAATAAATTTGTAGATTGGTACTATAAGGGCTATCCGTACGGAATGAACACCCGAGACTATCAGATACGTCTCTATCGTGGTGCATCCGTATTTGGTGCCGAGCCTTCGGGCAGTAATAGCTATGGCACAATGGGCTACTATCAGATTCCATACGACAATGGTACGCTCTTGGCAAACATCTTCTCGTCCGACCCAAGTTGGGTGGTCGAGGTCTACGAGGATGGCGTTCTCACAGGCACTATGACTAACTTCTTCAAGGCTACGGGCTCGGAGTACGATAAGTTGGAGGGTGATGGAACGCTCGAGTCGCCTCGCCGAGTGCCCGATGGGGTAGAGACGAGTCGTGATTTCTGGGCGATCGCAATCTTGTATGGTTACTTGGGTAGTAGCGTCGGCAACAACTACAACACCAGCTATACAATATGGAAATATAAGCTCAAAAATCCAGATGCCAAGCATATAGAGGTGCGTACCAAAGATCGCTTCGGCTATGAGTATAAGTGCGACCGCATAGAGGATAATTCGGATTTGGGTTATGCGATGTATGACCCGCAGTATGATCCGATAATTGAGTAAAATATAATTGACAATTGAAAAAAGCTAATGGCTAATGGTCAACAACAAAGGCTGTCTTTCGACAGCCTTTGTTGTATTAGTTCAATCTGAAATTTCCGCCATTGCGTTGCTCCTGCTCGGCTTTGGCAACCATTTCGCTCTGTAGTTGCACCATTCGCAACATATCGCTTATATCGTCGAAACCTCGCAACGAGGTGCCTATCGGCATACGGCACTGCAACTCCAACTCGGCAAGTCGCTCACGCACCTCCTCGATGCCTTCGGGTAGTGCGATATAGACGCAATCGACCTCGGTATACTCGGCAAAGAATAGCGCCATCAACGCCGCCTTGCCTGCCGATGGGATATGTTTGACCTCGATATTCTCACGTGCTACGCCACAGAGAGCGAGACCCTGTAGTGCCTCGAATTCGCACTTCGACTCCTCCAATGTGATAACGCCGACCTTGATATCAGAAATAGCAATCATAATAGTGTAAAATTAAGGGCAGCCCCAAGACTGCCCTGTGTGTTTCGAGTTTAAGACTCCTTATTAGAAGAGCATCTTGATAGCCTCACGAGCCTCTACCGAGTTAGGATACTTCTCCGAGATAGTCTTGTAGCACTCCTGAGCCTCAGCAGTCTCGTTCAAAGCGGCGTGAACAAGAGCCTTCTTGTAGAGGTAGTGAGGAGCGGTGTAACCATTCTCCGAAGCCTCAACAGCCTCCTCGAAGAGCTCAGCAGCCTCAGCGTAGTTACCCTTCTCTACTGCGATGTCGCCTAACAAACCGAGGTTCTGTGCGTCGATAATCTCAGCCCAAGCCGAATCCTCAACTGCGTCGTAAGCCTTGAGATACTTCTCAGCGTTCTCCAAGTCGCCGAGGTGGAGGTAGCAGATACCTGCGCAGTGGTTAGCGATGTTACCTGCCTTAGTCGAACCGTACTGCTCGATAACGTCGAGGAAACCTGCGTTTACGCCGTCGCCATTGAGTGCGAGCTCGTAGTTAGCAGCCTCACCCTTGAGGTACTCCTGTGCGCCGTAGATAGCCTCCAAAGCAGCGAGCTCGTTCTTGTCCGAGTTGCTCTTGAAGAAGAAAACTGCAGCTACAACTACCAAAACAGCAACCAAGCCTGCGAGCACCTTCTTGCCGTTGTTCTCAAAAAACTTCTCGGCCTTGCTGACGGTCTCGGCAACAAAAACCTCTTCCTGATTCTGAACTTTCTTTGTCATAAATAGTATTCTTTTTTAGTTTATATTCTCCGTTTTTTAGGACATAGCGCCCTTTACAACTGACAAAAATACACTTTTTTATACAATAAACCACAAAAAATAAGATTTTTTTTGTCGTGCGGTCAATTATTCGTAACTTCGCACTATAAAATTTGGAGAAAATGTACCTTTCACGACTCTCGTTACTCAACTTTAAGAACCTCGCACAGGAGGAACTTCATCTCGACAAGGGCTTCAACTGCTTTGTCGGTGATAACGGCACCTGCAAGACAAATATCATCGATGCGGTCTACTACCTCTCGATGTGTAAGTCGTCGCTCGCAATGACCGATTTGCAATGCGTACGCCACGGCGAGAAGTTCTTTGTGTTGGAGGGCGACTATCGCACCGACAATGACCGCCACGAGAAGGTGGTGTGCTCCTATCAGCGTGGTGCAACGAAGGTCGTAAAGCGTAACGACAAGATCTACGAGCGCCTTGCCGATCATATCGGTCTCGTTCCGGTGGTTATCGTCTCGCCTGCCGATTCGGCACTTATCAGCGATTCGGCCGAGGAGCGTCGTCGCTACATAAATGGTTTTATCTCGCAGTTGGACAAGAGTTATCTCGACGCTGCAATGCGCTACAATACTGCGCTTGCCAATCGTAACAGCTACCTCAAGATAGGCTCCGACGAGGAGATGCTCCGCATCTATGATGCGCAGATGGCACCCGTGGCGGCGAAGATTCACAAGGCTCGTCTCGAGATTACCGAGTTGCTCTATCCGCTCGTTTGCGAGTACTATCGTGCCCTATCCGACGACCACGAGGCGGTCGAGTTGGAGTATCGCTCCGAGTTGAACGAGGCTCCGCTCGAGGAGTTGTTGCAGGCATCACGTGAACGTGATAGAGTTATGGGTTACACCACTTGTGGTGTACAGCGTGATGATTTGCGCTTCTCGATAGGTGGCTATCCACTCCGCAAATATGGCTCGCAGGGACAGCAAAAGTCCTTCCTCATAGCGTTGAAACTCGCCCAGTATCGCATTGTGGCGCAGGCTTGTGGCGAGAAGCCGATTCTGCTGCTCGACGATCTGTTCGATAAGCTCGACGAGAGCCGTGTCTCTCGCCTTATCGAGTTGGTCAAGGGCGATGAGTTTGGTCAGGTAATCATCACTGACTGCAATGGAGAGCGTATGGGCGACATTCTCCACAAGGCGGAGTGCAGCTACAAGTTGTTTAATGTGACCTACGGCGAGGTCTTAAAGGGGGAGTAGTATGAAGCGTACGACAGCACAACCCATAGGCGCACTTCTCGACAATCTCTTCAAGAGTCCCAATGTGGCTCGCAAAATTGCCGAGGGCTCACTACCGCACGTGTGGCGAGAGGTTACGGGCGAGATGGTTGCCGCCAATACCCGCCAGGTGCGCTTTGTGCGAGGCACACTCTATGTTCACGTCTCGTCGAGCGTTTTGCGTAGCGAGTTGATGATGCAGCGTGAGGCGTTAGTACGTTCAATAAATAAGAAACTTGGCACCGACCTCGTGCAGAGCGTAGTGGTGCAGTAGGGTAGTTTAATATGACATTTTTAGATCTTATATTGATTGCTATTGGCGTGTCGATGGATGCGTTTGCAGTATCGATAGCCAAGGGTTTGGCTACGCAGCGAGTGCGTTCTCGACACTACGCTTCGGTCGCTTTTTGGTTTGGCGGTTTTCAGGCTCTTATGCCCCTGATTGGCTACTTTGCGGGCTATAAGTTCTCGTCGGCAGTCGAGGGTTTCGACCATTGGGTCGCCTTCGTGCTCTTGTCGATTATCGGTGGTAAGATGCTCTACGATACACTCTCGGGAGGCGATGATGAGGAGGATGCCGACTCCGATTTTCGCTTCAAGACAATGCTCCTTTTGGCCATTGCAACAAGCATTGATGCCCTCGCTATCGGTGTTTCGCTGGCATTCCTCAAGGTCAATATCTGGTCGGCTGTAACCTTTATCGGCATCACTACGGCACTCTTCTCGGCCTTAGGCTTGCGCATCGGAAATATCTTCGGCTATCGCTATAAACGTCAAGCCGAGATAACGGGCGGAGTGGTTTTAATTTTGATAGGCCTGAAAATACTCTTAGAGCATATCGCATAAAAAAAGTGGAGACTCTCCACTTTTTTTTATCCATTATCTCAAAAAACTACTCACTACTCTCTACTAACTTCTCACTACT
>JAFYQY010000127.1 GCA_017559685.1 Alistipes sp. | reverse complement strand
TCCCGCCTGCTGAATGTCGAGATTCATCACACCATTCTCGTCGTCGAAGATACGCAAGCGAGAGATTTTGCCGCACAACCAATCGATATCCTCCTGGGTGTCGGTCTCCTCCACGCCAAGCAAAATAGCCAAGCCCTTGCCGATTTCGCCGATTACGTTTCCCCCAACCTCAACGCTGCAGCGCTGAACTCTTTGAATTACGACACGCATAGTGATAAATTGTTAAAGAGTATTGTTGTTTTCGGCAAAGAATTTCCAAAGGTTATCATCCTGCGGTACGGGTGCCAAAATCTCGACCAACTCCTTGCGCACAGGGTGCATAAATGCGAGCGAGCGAGAGTGAAGCGAGATACCGCCATTCGGGTTTGAACGCTTGGCACCATACTTCAAGTCGCCCTTGATAGGACAACCAATTTTCGAGAGCTGGCAACGAATTTGGTGATGACGGCCTGTTAAGAGCTCGATATCGAGCAAGGTATAGCGATCGCTACAGCCAATCATCTCGAAGTTCAGCTTCGCCTCCTTAGCATCCTTGTGCGGAGAGTTGTAGGCGTGCGAGCGATTGGTCTTACCGTCACGCAAGATATAGTGGCGGAGGCTACCCTGCTCGGTTGCAGGTCGTGCCTCCACAATAGCCCAATAGTGCTTCTTGATTTCGCCCTTGCGGATCATCTCGTTCAGGCGTACCAACGCCTTCGAGGTCTTAGCAAAAAGTACAGCACCACTTACGGGGCGGTCGATGCGATGCACTACGCCGAGGAACACATCGCCTGGCTTATGGTCTCGCACCTTCAAGAAGGCCTTCAAATAGTTCTCGAGCGCATCGTCGCTCGTCTTATCGGGTTGCACAAGGTCGCCCACTCGCTTATTCACAACGAGCAAGTGATTATCCTCGTACAAAATATCGTTCGGGTTAAACATTTCAGAAATTTCGGTTTCGGATAAAACTAACTTTTTCTAAAGTTGGAAAGTAAATGGGAGCAGAAGCTGAGCGCTTTCGACAATCGAAGCCGAGCCGTTACCGCTCATAATCACTCTAATTGGAGTGCCCTGACGACGCTCAACGTCGAGAATAACCTGACGGCAACCGCCACAAGGATAGCACTCACGCTCCGATGGGTTCGATGCGATAGCCAACGCCTCGACAGGATCGTTTGCGTGGTTAGCCTCAACATAGTAGAGCAACGAACGCTCTGCACACAAGCCCGATGGGAAAACCTCGCTCTCCGAGTTTGCTGCGTGGAGAATTTTTCCACTCTGCAAGCGCACCGCTGCGCCCACCTTGAAGCCCGAGTATTTGGCGTATGCCAACTCTGTAGCCTTCTGAGCCTCAGCAATAAGTTCACGATCAGCTGCAGGCAAATCCTCGATATGATCCGCCTTAATGTACTTTAATTCCAAACTCTTCTCCATAATTCATAGAATTTATTATCGGCAAATATAATAATTTTCCCGCAAAAAAGCGAGCCAAATAGTATAAAAATACTATTTTTGTACCAAAATCTTACAGTTATGTTTCCTTGGGGCGACGATAGACGATACAACAGCTACTCGACATACTTCCGCCGACACTTCGGCGAGCGTGTTCAGAAGGTGGCAATAAATGCAGGTTTCTCCTGCCCAAATCGTGACGGAAAAGTGAGTTTCGGAGGTTGCACTTTTTGCAATAACGAGGCCTTCACTCCATCCTATTGTCAGCCCTCGAAAAGCATCACTCAACAGATCGAAGAGGGCATCGAATTTCACCGCCGTCGCTACCGCAAAGCATCGAGTTATCTTGCTTACTTTCAGTCGTTTTCGAACACATACGCACCGCTCGAAATTTTGCGTGAGCGCTACTCCGAAGCACTCTCCCACCCCGAGGTTGTAGGCGCCGTAATCGGCACTCGTCCCGACTGCGTTTCGGAGGAGATTTTGGACTACTTTGCCGAGCTTGCAAAGGAGCATTATATCACCATAGAATATGGCATAGAATCGACCTACGATTCGACCCTAAAATCGATAAATCGAGGTCACAATTTTGCTTGTGCCGAGCGTGCCGTAAAGATGACTGCCGAGCGAGGTTTAGCGGTCGGAGCACACTTCGTTTTGGGACTCCCTAGCGAGAGCGACGAGATGATATTAGAGCAGGTGCAACGCATTAATGCTCTGCCACTTACAACAATAAAGTTTCATCAGTTGCAAGTTTTCAAGGGCACCGCAATGGAGCGTGAATACGACGAACATCCCGAGCGTTTTCGCTTCTGGGAGTTAGAGGAATATCTCGATCTTTTTGTGGAGATTTTGCGACGTTTGCGCCCCGATATCGTAGTTGAGCGATTTGCATCGGAGGCTCCGCCACGCTACCACCACGGTCGAAATTGGGGCTTGGTGCGCAACGAAACCCTCTGGAATATGCTCGAAAAGCGTCTCAACGAGCGTAACGCTTGGCAGGGCGAACTCTATATTAAGGGGCGTTAGGGGCGTTAGAGATTTTAGGGAGATTAAGGAATTTAAGGATTTCTCTAAATTCTCTAAATTCTCTAAATTCTCTAAATTCTCTACAAAAAAAACAACACACCACAATACACCAATAATTTCTTGTTAGAAGTCGTGAGATGTGAGGCATCACAAAAGAAAAGAAGGTTGCATTTCTACAACCTTCCACAACATTTAAAAATTAACTTTTAAGCAGATGAGAGTAAGGCAAACAAGGAGCCGAGTGCGCAGCATACTAAGCGTATGTGAGCAACTCGGCTACCGATGTTTAACGCAGCTATCGCTGCTTAAAATTAATTTTTCTTTGGCTTTGGAGCCAAAATCATATTCATCTTCTTACCCTCCAACTGAGGCATAACCTCGACCTTTGCAATATCCTCGAGAGCGGTTGCAAAGCGAAGAAGAAGAATCTCACCCTGCTCCTTGAAGACGATGCTTCGACCACGGAAGAATACATAAGCCTTAACCTTTGCACCCTCCTTGAT
>JAFYQY010000126.1 GCA_017559685.1 Alistipes sp. | reverse complement strand
TACGTTGGCGTTGTTGCTCGGTGGTGCATATCTCTTGCTCCGTCGAGTGATTACTTGGCATATCCCAGTGTCGGTGCTTGGTACTATGGCGATATTTGCTGCTATCTACGGCTTTGCGACATTTGGTACCGCAGAGCTCACATCGAACTTCGCTTTATTCCACTTGCTTGCAGGTGGTGCAGTCTTGGGTGCGGTATTTATGGCAACCGACTACGTAACCTCGCCTATGACCACAAAGGGTATGGTTATCTACGGTATCGGTATCGGTGCTTTGACAATGACTATCCGCTTGTGGGGAGCATATCCCGAGGGTATGTCGTTCGCTATTCTTATTATGAATAGCGTAGTACCTCTTATCAATAAGTATGTTAAACCTCGCCGTTTCGGCTCTAAAAAGTAGGAGGGTAGAGCTATGAAGAGTTCATTGAAGAATATGGTGTTGGTGCTTTTCTGCATCACACTCATCTCGGGAGCTTGCGTAGGCTTGGTAAATATGATTACCAAGGAACCTATTGCCAAGGCAAAGGCGGCTGCCGAGAAGAAGGCATTGAAAGAGGTAGTATCAGAAGCAGATGATTTCAAAAAGAAAGATACATATCTAGTTGATGGCTTGGGTATAGAGGTGTATACAGCTATCAAGGGACAAGATACTGTAGGCTATGCAATCAAGACTGCTACCAAAAATGGCTTTGGCGGTATGATTAAGATGATGGTTGGCTTCGATACCAAAGGCACAATCTTGAATGTTGAGGTGTTGGAGCAGAGCGAGACCCCTGGCTTGGGTACTAAGATGACTATCAAGGGTAATACAAAGAAGAATCCACTCTTGGAACTTAATGGTAAGGAGGCATCGAAAACCGACCTTCGCGTAAAGAAAGATGGAGGTGATGTAGATGCTTTGACTGCCGCTACAATCACTTCGAGAGCCTATGTAGAGGCTGTAGCTCGCGCCTATTCGGTGTTTAAGTATGTTGCCGGTTGGTCCGATAAGATTGAGGCAACCACAGGTGCAACTCAGAAAAATAAGTAGTAGTTATGGAGAATAAGAATATAGCAACTGTTGAAGTTGAACAGCCAAAGGAGAATCGCATAGCGAAACTTCTAAAGGAGAAGTTCTTGCTTGTATGGCGTGGCGTGATTAAGGAGAACCCAACCTTTGTGTTGATTCTCGGTATGTGTCCTACACTCGGAACAACAACCTCGGCAGAGAATGGTTTCGGTATGGGTGTTGCGACTATGGCGGTGTTGATTATGTCTAACATCGTAATCTCGCTTATCAAAAACTTGATTCCCGATAAGGTGCGTATCCCTGCGTTTATCGTGGTTATCGCATCGTTCGTAACAGTTATTCAGATGTTGATGCAGGCCTTCGTGCCGTCGTTGTACGCATCACTCGGCTTGTTTATTCCGCTGATTGTTGTGAACTGTATCATCCTCGGTCGTGCTGAGGCGTTCGCATCGAAGAATGGCGTGCTCGACTCGGCTCTCGACGGCGTAGGTATCGGCTTGGGCTTTACACTCGCCTTGACCGTTATCGGAGCTGTGCGTGAGGTGTTGGGTAGTGGCGCAATCTTTGGCTACGCCCTCGGTATTGGCGACTACACACCACTCGTATTTGTACTTGCTCCTGGAGGCTTCTTGGTATTGGGCTTCTTGATGGTTTTGTTCAACAAATTCTTAAAGAAATAGAGCTATGGAAGTATCATATTTTGCAATTATCATAGGTGCGATATTCGTAAATAATGTCGTGCTGGCGCAGTTCCTCGGTATCTGTCCATTCTTGGGTGTATCGTCTAAGGTTGAGACTTCGATGGGTATGGGCGCAGCGGTAACCTTCGTTATGGCGTTGTCGTCGTTGGTTACTTGGTTGATTCAGAACTATGTTCTCGTGCCTTTCGGTATCGAGTATATGCAGACTATCGTCTTTATCCTCGTTATTGCAGCGTTGGTGCAGATGGTGGAGATTGTGTTGAAGAAGGTGTCGCCATCGCTCTATCAGGCTCTTGGAATCTTCCTTCCGCTCATTACTACCAACTGTGCAGTATTGGGTGTAGCTATTGCGATGATTCAGAAGGAGTTTACACTCTTGCAGGGCGTTGTTTTCAACGTATCGACAGCATTGGGCTTTGGCTTGGCATTGGTAATCTTTGCAGGCTTGCGTGAGCGCATCGAGTTCGAGGAGGCACCAAAGGCGTTCCAGGGTGTACCTATCGCCTTGATCACAGCTTCTATCCTTGCAATGGCCTTTATGGGCTTTACAGGTTTAGTTTAGGCTGAAGAATAAAAGAAAAGAGATGGCAGGTAAAACACCTGCCATCTCTTTTTGTGTTGAATAGATTATTACAACAAATTCTCAATCTTAGCCTTGAGGTCGGCCTTGTTGATTGCTCCTACGTGCTTGTCTACAACCTCGCCACCCTTGATGAATACGATAGTAGGGATGTTGCGAACACGGTACGTAGCGGTGATGTCGTCGCACGAATCAACATCGCACTTGCCGATGTTTACCTTCTCTGCGTACTCCTCTGCCAACTCCTCTACGATTGGAGCAACTGCACGGCAAGGACCGCACCACTCTGCCCAGAAATCAATTACCAACGGCTTGCTGTCTGCCAACAACGCCTCATAGTTCTCGTTTGTAATGTTAAGTGCCATAATCTTTTTGTTTTTATTGGTTTATTGCTATTGTGTATGTCAAATCATATTCCTCAATAAAGTCTGCAATCTCTTTTGTGAGTGCAACCTTAAATTTGCGTGAGTAGGCCGATACAACGACCTCCTCTCTCAAGTCCTGGAACGAGAATTTCAACTGTGCCTTACCCTTCGACTGCTTCGCTACGTTGAGCAACTTGTCGATAAACTCTCGTGTAAGCATATCTGTAGGCAGATGCAACTTTATCTCTCGCACAGCGTCTCGCACATCTGGAAGCTGTGTGATGCTCGTTACCTTAAACTCCAACTCGCCCTCTTTTCCCCACTGACGAGGCTGAACTCGTCCCTGAATGAGAAGGAAGTAGTCCTTGAACATTCGTGTGCGGAATGACTCGTAGTCCTTGCGGAAGAAGGCAAACTCGTACGAGCCGTTGTAATCCATTACAACCATCTTGCCAGCAGGCGTTCCATTCTTGAGATAGAACTCGCTTGTGTCTGTTACAATACCCGCAACGGCAATCTCCTTACCGCTGAGTTTGTCGAGCTCGGCTAAATCGGCAAGCGAACACTTGCATACCGAGTTTATCAAAAGCTTATATTCATCGAGCGGATGTGCCGAGAGGTACATACCAATCAACTCCTTCTCCTTGTTCAAGAGTTCGAGTTGTACAGCGTCGCCACGTACAGGTATTGCTGGCTTCTGAATATCCGAAACGCCACTATCGCCGCCGAAGAGACTCTGCTGGGCGTTGTTGCGCTCGCTCTGGATGCGTGTACCATATCGCACTAAGGCCTCGACGAAGCTCTCGCCCTTGTCGTCCACAGCCAAGAATTTACCTCTCGAGAAGTCGATAATCGAGTCGAAACCTCCCGACATTGCGATATTCTCGAAGCACTTTCTATTAATGGCCGAGTAGTTAGCACGCTCGCAGAAGTCGTATATATCCTTGAATGGGCCATTCTTCTCACGCTCGGCGATAATCGAGTTTACGGCGCCTTCGCCTACGCCCTTAATCGCTGCCAAACCAAAGCGGATGTCGCCTTTGGCATTTGATGAGAACTGCATCTGCGACTCGTTGATGTCGGGCGAAAGAACGCTGATCCCCATACGCTTGCACTCGCTCATATACTTCTCCAACGTCTTCAAGTCGTTGAGGTTGGCCGAGAGCAATGCCGCCATATACTCCGACGGATAGTTAGCCTTGAGGTAGGCAGTCTGGTATGCCACCCACGAGTAGCAAGTTGCGTGTGACTTGTTGAAAGCGTAGGAAGCAAACTTCTCCCAATCCTCCCAAATCTTTATCAACACCTTCTCGTCGTGACCATTTGCGATACCGCCCTTGAGGAACTTAGGCTTCATCTCGTCCAGCTTGTCACGAAGCTTCTTACCCATCGCCTTACGCAAGGTATCGGCCTCGCCTCGGGTGAAGTTACCGAGCAAACGAGAGAGCAACATCACCTGCTCCTGATATACCGTAATACCGTAGGTGTCCTTCAGGTACTTCTCCATAATAGGAATATCGTACTCGATAGGCTTACGGCCGTGCTTACGGTCGATAAAGTCAGGAATATACTCCATCGGACCTGGACGATAGAGTGCATTCATCGCAATCAAATCCTCGAAAACCGTAGGCTTGAGGTTGCGAAGGTGGTTCTGCATACCCTCCGACTCGAACTGAAATGTTCCGAGTGTGTAACCTCCACAATAGAGGTCGTAGGTCTTTTTATCGTCGATAGGAATTGTATCTACATCAACTACCTCGCCCTTGATACGGCGAATATTCTCCACCGCATCCTTCATAATCGAGAGGTTCTTCAAACCAAGGAAGTCCATCTTGATAAGACCTGTATCCTCGATTACCGAACCCTCGTATTGTGTTACGAGCATCTTCTCGCCCGTCTCCTTATCGTCTGCTGTCGATACGGGCACCCAATCGGTGATGTCGTCACGACAGATGATTGTACCACAAGCGTG
>JAFYQY010000125.1 GCA_017559685.1 Alistipes sp. | reverse complement strand
ACAAGGCTCTCAACATCGAGCCTTATGGTGGTTTCGTAAACCCTGAGTACGAGTTGGTTAAGGAGGGTGATAAGATTGTAGACGTCAAGGTTTCGTACCCTGCAAACTACATCGAGCAGCACCTCCACTACTCGAAGGACTACTCTTTCTTGCCAAGCATTAACTAATGCTTGGCAAGAAAGACCAAGCATTGACATTCCCCCTAAATCCCCCTTTGAAAAATGGGGACTTGGTCGCAAAAACAAGTTTTGCTCCGAGTGGGCAGAATGAAGCTATTTGATATTTGTCTAATATAAAGACGGTGGCAGTGCTACCGTCTTTTTTTTTGTTATAAATCGGTGATATTCTGTTTATTTTTAGTACTTTTGTAGAGATTAACCTAAAATGATATGAGATATTTACTTCTTGCGTTTGCTATTCTGATTTCGCAATGCGTTTGTGCAAACGATACCACGAAGGTCAAAAAGGTAAAAAGAGTCAAAGAGGTTGACACTACAAAGGTCGTTGTACCCCCTGCGCCACTCTTTACCGACATTATTCCTCAGCCACTCTCGCTTGTTAAGGGTGAAGGTCGATTTACAATCGATAAGTCGACCACAATATACTGCGACGAGGGGTTAGAGAAGGCTGTAGAATATCTTCAAATCTACGTTGCGATTGAGAAGGCAAAGGGCAAGGGCAAGAACTCGGTTCGTCTTCTCCTCGACAAGAAGTTGGGCAAGGAGGAGTACTCGCTCAAGGTAAATAAAAGCGGTGTAGAGATTCGTGGTGGCGACTACGGAGGTGTTTTCAACGGCATTCAGTCGTTATTGCAGCTTCTACCACACGCCATCTACAGCAAGAGCGCACAGTTGCCGATGGATGTCTCTTACATCGAGGTCAAGGATGCTCCGCAGTACCACTATCGTGGGCTCTTGCTCGATGTAGCTCGCACCTTTCAACCCGTACACGAGGTTAAGCGAGCAATCGACTATATGGCCTACTGCAAGATGAACAAGCTCCACTTCCACCTGGTAGACAACCCTGCGTGGCGCATCGAACTGAAGAGATATCCTCATTTTGCGCAGGAGGGAGGTTTCCGTGGCGGAAACTCGAAGCTCCACCCTATCTATGGTCGCTTCAACCAGAAGTATGGCGGTTACTACACACAAGAGGAGTTACGTGATATCGTGGCTTACGCCGCACAGCGCAACATCGAGGTTATACCCGAGATTGATATGCCCGGTCACAGCAAGGCGCTCGGAGCAATTCATCCCGAGATTCTCTGCAACTTCACGCCCAACACCTCGAACACCAACGGCATCGATATTCGCAACGTATGGTGCGCAGCCAAGGAGAGCAACTACGCCCTTATCGAGGATATCATCAAGGAGCTGGTCAATATCTTCCCGTCGGAGTATATCCATATTGGTGGCGACGAGGTTAAATTCGCACAATGGAGACAATGTCCCAACTGCCAGCGTTTGATGAAGGAGAAGGGGCTTAAGAACGAGAATCAGCTCGAGCAATACTTTCTCAACCGAGTGAGCGACATTCTAACCAAATACAACCGCAAGGCCGTGGTTTGGGATGAGGCTGTCGAGGGCGGGCTCTTACCAAAGACAACAATGGTTTCGGGTTGGCGAGGCGTTAAGCAGTGCCTTTCGACCACCGCAAAGGGCTACTCGACAATCATTATGCCGTCGAGCGTATTCTATCTCGATAAGCGTCAATCGCCAAACGAGCGAGGACACCGCACAAAGACGGGAGTATCGCTCAAGACCATCTGCGACTTCTCGTTCGAGAATGCAGGTTTCAGCGAAGAGCAACGCAAGCATATCGCAGGCATCGAGGGAGCTTTCTGGAGCGAGATTTACCTCGCTAACATCGACCCGAGAGGTCACTTCTCGGACTACTTGGAGTATATGTTATTCCCTCGTCTCTTTGGCGTGGCGGAGGTGTCGTGGAGCAAAGAGCGTCGCTCGTACGACGAGATGATGAAGGTGCTGAACAGCAATTTCCACCACAAGTTGCACCGTATGAGTGCCACATTCCGTCTCACACCACCAACCCTCAAGATTGAGAGCAAGAAGATTGTCGCTTCGACCGACGACGGCTCAAAGATTTACTACCGAGACATTCGCAACAACAAGACTCAGGAGTACAAGCAACCACTGAACGCAAACCTTGCGCCATACGTCTGCTTCTATAGCCGACTGATGACCGGCTATAGCCCCGAGGTGGGTCTGCCGAACTTCTACTCGTCAAAGAAGCCGACCGTAACTATAACTTCGTCTATGCCTTTCTCAGCAAAGCGTCCGCTTGAGAATTGCTCAAGCTACAAGGGTGAGGCCTACTCGTCACGCTGTGCGAAAAAGGACGATTGGGTATTATTCAGCTTCGAGAAGCCTGTGAAGTGCTCCTACCTGAAAGTTGCTACGGGATATTCTCACCTGCATCGTTGCCTTATCTACAACGGTCACCTTGAAGCGAGCTTCGACGGAACAACCTTCGTCAAGGTGGGAAATCTATCGAATGGCGAATTCACCCTTCGTCCGAAGGATAAACAACTCGTGCACGCCTTGCGTATCGTAGCTACGGGCATTAGCGACGCCGAGGAGAAGGTAATTATTCAACCTTTGGTTATCAAATAGTATTTTTTAACTATATTTGTGAGTTAAAATTCATTTTTATGGAGAAGAAATTAGAGGCTACAGCTCGTCTTTTGGAGGTTATGGACACCCTCCGAGAGAAGTGCCCGTGGGATAGAGAGCAGACGATTCACTCGTTGCGAAATAACACTATTGAGGAGACCTTCGAGTTGGTGGATGCAATTACTGCCGACGATATGGAGGGTATAAAGGAGGAGTTGGGCGATTTGTTCCTGCACATCGTATTCTACTCGAAGATTGGCGAGGAGCAGGGCAAGTTCGACTTGGCGGATGTGGCAAATGGCGTATGCGACAAGCTCATCTACCGCCACCCACACGTCTACGGCGATGTATTGGCCGAGTCACCCGAGGAGGTAAAGCAGAATTGGGAGGCGTTGAAGCTCCGCAAGAAGGCTCGCAAGAGTGGCGTTTTGGGCGGTGTTCCACGCTCGTTACCCGCAATGGTTAAGGCGTTCCGCATCAGCGAGAAGGCTGCTTCGGTGGGCTTCGATTGGGAGTCGGCCGAGGATGTTTGGGGCAAAGTGCACGAGGAGATTGCCGAGGTTGAGACCGAGATGCAGAGTGGCGACAAGGCGAAGTTGGAGGCCGAGTTCGGCGATTTGTTCTTCGCACTTATCAACGCTTGCCGCAAGAACGGGATCGACCCCGAGAATGCGCTCGAATTGACAAACAAGAAGTTTATCAACCGCTTCAACCACCTCGAGAAGCGAGTTGCCGAGCAGGGCAAGATGGTAAGCGAGACGTCGCTCGAGGAGCTGGAGGAGTATTGGCAAGAGGCGAAACAGAATTAAAAATTAAAAATTTTGCGCCAAGACAGGAGGCGAAAGCGCAGCATAGTAAACCTATGTGAGCATTTCGACTACCGACGATTGGTGCAAAAAGAGACAATCAGAACGATTTTGCAAAATTAAAATTATGGCATACATTAAGAGTGTAAGAAATCATACTCCCGAGGTTGGAGAAGGTACATTTGTGGCTGAGACCGCAGTGTTGATTGGCGATGTAAAGGTAGGTAAGGATTCGTCGATTTGGTATAATGTAGTATTGCGTGGCGATGTGAACAGCATCACTATCGGCGATAGAACAAATATCCAGGACGGAACGGTTATCCACACCCTCTACGACAAGTCGCCAAAGCCATCGCAGACCCATATCGGCAACGACGTATCGGTGGGCCACAACGCTACAATTCACGGCGCAATAATCGAGGACAACTGCCTTATTGGTATGGGTGCAACCATCCTCGACAATGCAGTGGTGGCATCGGGCTGTATCATTGCAGCAAATGCTTTGGTATTGTCGAACTCGAAGTTGGAGCCAAACTCGGTATATGCAGGTGTTCCTGCCAAGAAGGTTAAGGAGGTAACTCCCGAGCAGCGCAAGGATATCATCCAGCGCATCGCCAACGACTACCGCCTCTATGCTTCGTGGTACGAGGAGTAGAGAGCAATTAGTAGAGAGTAGTGAGTAGTGAGTAGTGAGTAGTGGATTAAAAGTTCAACTCAGATATAGAACCCAAAAATCGTAAATAATTAGTCTATTTTTGTGCGGTGCGCAGTGCTGGAAAGCGCAGTTTACTTGGCGCAAATGAGCATTTACAGCGCAAGCAAGGTGCAAAAAGAGTCCATCAGAACGATTTTATAAAAATATATGAAACGTCGTTCAACATACCTTCGTCACATAATAATGGCGATGGCAATCAGCATAATATGCAACTTCTCGTATTTGCTGATGCTGGTGTCAAACCAAAGTGATACAGGCAATTACCGTGTCAAATCGGATGTGGTAATAGCCAATGGTACGCTATCGATTAGCGAAGATAACTTCTACGGTTACATCAACACCGAGTCGGGCGATAGAATATATGTGGATCATCGCAAACTCAACCGATTAAACCTTGAGGAGGGCGACAATTTGACCGTCGAAGCGGCAAAACCTGCGAGGGTAAAGTCGAAGTACCTCTATATGCACCGCATCATAGAGCGCAACGGCAAGGAGTTTGACTATAGCGAGGTATATCGAGGTTTGGGGCAATGGACTATACTGCTCTATCTCTGCCTCTTCTACTTCACGCTGTCGTTTGCATTGTTGCTGGTGATGAATGCTAAAGGTCGCTACGCAACTTGGCGTCAGCTCTTCCCTCGTGCGGTAGTTTGCTTCATAATTACTTGTGCCGCATACTTCATCTCGCCTGTGCCACTCGTAAATTCGGGCGATATAATACCGGCATATCAGAGCTATCAAATTATCGACTCCGTAGCGGCATTAAAGCTTTGCTTTATGCTTACAATGGTGATTCTCTACTCACGTACATACACCCTCATTAACCGAGAGCAGAAGATGTTGCTCGAGAATGAGAAACTCCGCAACGAAAACCTCACCACCCGCTACAATATGTTGGCGAGCCAGATCAACCCACACTTCCTCTTCAACTCGCTTTCGTCGCTATCGATGCTCGTGCGAGAGAAGGACGAGGAGCGAGCCTTGAACTACATCGACCAACTCTCCTACACTTTCCGCTATCTGTCGCAGAATGGTACAAATTCGACCTTCGTGACACTGCGTGAGGAGATTCAGTTTGCCGAGGCGTATTGCTACCTCTTTAAGATTCGCTATGGCGACAAAATCACATTCGACTTCGACATCGAAGAGCAGTATCTCAACTATAAACTGCCACCTATATCGTTGCAACCGCTCATAGGTAACTCTGTGAAGCACAACACGATAAGCAATAAGCAGTTGTTCCGTGTACGCATCTACACCGAGGATGGATATTTGGTTGTGGCAAACAAAAAACACCCGATGCTCGAGAATAGCGCAGGTACGGGAGTGGGGCTTTCGAACCTCAACAGTCGCTACCAACTTTTGCTGAATCACGAGATCGAAATTATCAACAACGACGAGGAGTTTGTGGTGCGTTTGCCACTCAAACACCCAGAGAAATAGGCCTATGCGAGTAGTTATTATCGAAGACGAGACCGCAGCTGCGCAGAACCTCTCTGCCATACTGCACAAAGTAAATCCCGAGATGGAGATTGTCGACACTATAGATACGGTGGTCGACAGCATCGACTTTTTCAAGTCGCAACCCCAGCTCGACCTCGTCTTTATGGATATCCACCTGGCCGACGGAAGCTCGTTCCGCATCTTCGACAACGTGGAGGTCAAGACACCGATAATCTTCACTACAGCCTACGACCAATATGCCATCGAGGCATTCAAGGTGAACAGCATCGACTACCTGCTGAAACCCATCAACGAGGAGGGTGTAAAACGTGCCGTAGACAAGTGGTTGCACCTGACCGCAAGCGAGCGCAACGACTACACATCACGCATCACTCAAGTCGCACAGGAACAACGAGTTACACAGCAGACGTTTCTCGTTCATTTCCGTGATAAAATCATCCCATTGCAGAGCAAAGACGTTGCCATTTTCCACACCTTCGAGGAGCGTGTTTCGGCCTATTGCTACAATGGCGAAAAGTACCATATCGAGCTTACTCTCGAGGCGCTGCAGGCAAAGCTCTCGAGCGAAGATTTCTTCCGTGCCAACCGCCAATTTATCGTGGCTCGCAAGGCGGTCGAAAACGTCTCGGTTTGGTTTGGTAGTCGCCTCGAGGCCAATCTTACAATCGAGACACCCGAACGCATCGTAGTTCCTAAGGCGAAGGTACGAGATTTCAAAAATTGGCTATCGAAATAGTCATTTCGCCCATTTTTTTTGTCATTTCACACTCTTTTTTTGAATATAATCAATTATATTCACTACCTTTGTGCGGTTTTTCGGAAACCAAATTGAAACAGCAAACAAAAACTACAACAAATAATGAAGCGTTTAATCGTTTTTATCTTTTCAATCGCATTTGCCGTAACTGCCTTTGCGCAGACCGGCAAGGTATCATTCTCGCTTATCGACTCGCAAACCAAGCAGGGTATGCCAGGTGCTGTTGTCGAGGTCTACCCTACAGCGAAGCCTGACAACAAGTTGTACTACACCTCGGGAGCGAATGGCGTAGTTGCTATTCAGGGCTTGTCGTACGGCAACTACACAATGCTCATCACCTTCATCGGTTACAAGGATGTGCAGAAGGAGTTCCGCCTTTCGGGTGCAGAGCTCTCGCTCGGCAAGGTTGCAATGACCGAGAGCGCCGAGCGCATCGAGACCGTTGTCAAGAGCGTGAAGGCGTTGCGTACCTCGCAGAATGGCGATACATTGAGCTATAGCGCAGGAGCATTCAAGGTGTCGAACGATGCCGATGTGGAGGGTCTCTTGAAGAAGATGCCAGGTATCACCATTTCGAATGGCGAAGTTGAGGCTCAGGGCGAGACTATCAAGAAGATTTTTGTCGATGGCAAGGAGTTCTTTGGCGAGGATGTTAATACGGCTATCAAGTCGTTGCCTGCCGAGGCTGTAGATCGCATCGAGGTATTCAACAAGTTGAGCGACCAGGCCGAATTCTCGGGTATGGATGATGGCGAGGGCTACAAGGCTATCAACATCGTAACTAAGGAGGGTATGCGCCAGGGACAATTTGGTAAGATGTATGCCGGAGCGGGTTACGAGCCTAATTGGGAGAAGAACAACAGCGAGGACTTTGCAAAGGGTCACAAGTGGATCGTCGGAGGAAACGTAAACTTCTTCCAGGGCGATGCTCGAGTATCGTTGATTGGTTTGTTCAACAACGTCAATCAGCAGAACTTCTCGTTCGAGGATATCTTGGGTGTAAGTGGAAGCACCGGTGGCCGTGGCTCACGTGGCGCTGTTGGCTCGTATATGGTACGTCCGCAGAACGGTATCGCACTCGTAAATTCGATTGGTGCAAACTACTCGGATGAGTGGGGACGTCGCAACAACGTCAAGTTTCAGGGTTCGTTGTTCTTCAACCAAACCGACACCGACAACCACTCAGTAACCGAGAAGTGGTACGAGAGCCCAATGCCTATCGGCTATATGTACAAGTCGGGCATCTCGAACACCATCAACTACAACGCTCGTTTCAACGCACGTCTCGACTGGAAAATTTCACGTAACGCATCATTGATGTCTCGTACATCGTTCTCATATCAGGGCAACAACCCAACATCGAACACCGAGGGTTACACCCACGGCTACGAGTACAACACAGAGTATGACGCCGAGAACGACGACCCACATCAGGCATTGTCGTACATCAACTCATACAGCTGGAGCAATATGAACGCCTTCCGTTTCAACGAGTTCTTGCAGGTACGCACCAAGTTGGGCAAGCCTGGTCGAACACTCACTATCGACGGTCGCTTCAACTACCAGAACAACGAGCGCAAGCAGAAGACCTCGGCAAACGATGCCAACGGTATCCCTTACTCGAATGCGGAGTACGGAAATGAGTATGGCAACTACTTCGGTGAGGGCAAGGTATGGCAGGATATGGTGAATAATTCGTTGCTCTACTCGGCACTCTATCAGTATATCCACCGCCCAAGCGAGGAGTACACCATTCGTGCGAACGCAACCTACAACGAGCCTATCACACAGCACTCGCAGGTATCGTTGCAGTACCGTATGTCGTACGAGAACGAGATGAACGACAAGAACACCTACTACACCGATGCTCAGTATGGCAATATGGAGCGTAACGACAATATGTCGCAGAAGTTCCAGAGTGGTTTCTGGACACACCGCATCGGCCCAGGTTTCCGTTTCTCGAAGAATAAGAACACCGTGGTTTTGAACCTCTCGTACCAGCGTGACAAGCTCGATGGTAGCATCGTAGGAGCGCAGGGCGACGAGATAAAGAAGCACTACAATAAGTTCTCATACTTTGGTATGGCGAACGTGGCGTTCAACAAGGAGAACACCTTGCGAATCTTCCTCCGTTCGTGGTCGGGCAACCCATCGGTTTCGCAGTTGCAGAGCATCTTCGACGTGTCGAACCCGCAGTATATCAGCGTAGGTAACAAGAACCTCAATCCGTCATTCTCGCACAACTTGAGTATGCACTACAACCTCTCTAAGGTTGATAAGGGTATCACCTTTATGTGGATGTTCAACGCACAGATGCAGCAGGACTACATCTCCGCTTCGACTTGGAACAACCCTAAGGGCTTCGAGCTTCCGAAGGAGTTTGGCGACTTGTCGATTCCTACCGACAAGAGTGGCGAGGCATACCGTCCAAAGGAGGTTACTTCGTACGAGAATATGGATGGCTACTACTCGGTGCGTACCCACGTATCTCTCGGCTTGCCGTTGTCGTTTATGAAGTGTAACCTCAACATCAAGGGTGGCGTAAACTACAACCGCATACCTTCGGCAATCTACGCTACAGGCAATGGTAACGTGTTGGAGAATATGATTAACCACGTATTCGACACCAACTACGCCAACAATATTGGCTACGATGCAGGCGTAACCCTCGGTAGTAACATTTCGGAAAATCTCGACTTCACAATATCGTGGAACGGTACTTACAATCAGGCGTGGAACACCATCGGCAACACCGAGAAGAACAACTACTTCAACCACTCGGTAAATGGTAGCGTGAAGTGGACATTCTTGAAGCGTTTGACCCTCACAGCGAGTGCTTCGTATGTGCAGTACCTCGGCTTGACCGACAACTACAACGAAGACTACGTATTGTGCAATGTATATCTCGGCTGCAAGGTGTTCAAGAACAAGCGAGGCGAGGTTCAGGTGGGTGTAAACGATCTTCTCAACCAGAATACATCGTTCAGCCGTTCGACAGGCTCGGGTTATACCCAGAATGCGTGGAACAGCTGTATCGGTCGCTACTTCTCGGTGCAGTTCGTATATAACCTCCGCCACTTTGGCAAGAAGGGCTCGACCAAGATGTCAGACTACGGCTACAAGGAGTCGTCAGGCTCGGTGGGCGTAAACCGTGGCACCTCGTCGGGCGGTTGGGGCTACGGACCAAGACGATAGACACAAAAAAACAACATAACATTCACTCAATTAACATTTTAACCAATTAACAAACCAAAAACAATGAAAAATTTGACAAAAATTTTCTTTGCGGTTGTGGCGGGAATGTTCGCATTCTCTTGCGTAACTGACACAACCGAGGACCTCGGCGTAAAGCTCGAGGGTCAGGGTGGCGTTTATGAGGTTGCCGTT
>JAFYQY010000124.1 GCA_017559685.1 Alistipes sp. | reverse complement strand
TGATGAAGGTGTCATTGATAAAGCCCTGTCCGAGCGGAGTAATCTCCTTGATAGTGCCCTCGAGTACGAACTCGTTAGCGATTGCAATAAGTTTTTCAGTCATTGTAGTAGTATAGTTTAGTTGTTACATAATTTCCTAACTACAAATGTAATAACAAAATTGCAATAACGCAAAAAAGCCGAGCAGAAATTTTCTGCTCGGCTTTTTCAAAGATTTTATCTTTTAGTAGATCAAATCGTCACTCTCCGATCCAAAACCTGGAAGGGTAGAGTCTGTGCCACCACCGATGAGTGAGTCACCGTAACCACGCTCGGCTGCAATTTCGTAAATCTCAACCTCGGGAGCGCTGTAAATCATATTGCTCTTTTTCATAGTTCAAATTCTTTTTATAGTTTGACTTAAGGTTGATTACTCGATTGTAAGAGAGCTGATGTAAGTATTGCTGTCGCAGTTCGATGCGCTTGCATCGGCCCAAGCGTTACCGTAGATTACACTCCAGAATGGAATGAACTGACCCTCGATTGGCATTGGATCGCCGCTTGCATCGTACTCTGGCTCAGGCATAGCCTCTACAACATTGTAGAAATCAGGCTCACCGTCCTTCAAAGCTGTAGCGATGCGACCGCCCAACTTGTTCGAGCTTGCCATAGTGCTTGTGCTACGAGCCATACCTGTAACCAAACCAGCGCCCTTAGTGCCGATAGCAACAACGTCGCAATATACCTCTGTATTGCCGATAGTCTCTGCATTCCAACCTACAACACCACCACAACGGTTATCGTTGGTTGCAGTAGCGCCGTTCAATACTGTAACGGTACCTGTTGTGCGGAGATCGCCTGAGTTGTTAATGACTGGCGACTTGTCGAACTTACCGAAGCAACCACCTGTGTAAGGGCCCTTAACAATCTCGGCACCCTCCTCGATAGTTACGTTACCTGTGTTGTAGCAGCCCTGCAAAGTCTTAACAGCGCTACGGTTGTAACCGAAGAGACCACCTACGTAGAGTACCTGGTTCGAAGTCGAGCCGCTAGTTGTGCTTGCATCCTTCGAAACGGTGATGTTACCCTTGTTACCGCAATTTACGAGTGTGTGTGCTGTGTTGCAATCGCCCCACAAACCACCGATACAAGCGTGGTTGTTCGAGTTGAAAGTTACATCAGCGTTGAAGATGATATCACCCTCGTTCACGAAGTTTGTAAATGTACAGTTAGCAGCACCTGCAGCATCACCGTTAGCAGCGATACCACCGATACGAGTCTGCTCCAATGTGCCGTTTACGGTAATAGTACCCTGGTTCAAGAAGTTCGAGCCTGCACCGCCTACGTAGCCACCAACACCCGAGATAAATGCACGAGTGTTAGCTGTACCCTTGTATGTGAGGTCGATATTGATAGCGCCAGTGTTTGTAAGGTTTGTACCACCGATTGAAACAACGGCTGTAATACCTGCGATATATTGATTACCAACAGCATTCTTGTTGTTGATGTTGAGCACACCGTGGTTCTCCGAGTTGTGGATGCCGCCTGCTGTGAGGTAACCTACAACACCGCCGTAACGGTTCTCGCCACCGTGCTTAACGCCATTGATGCCCAACAAGCCCTTGTTGATTGCGCTGTAAACAGCACCCTCAGCACGACCGATACAACCACCAATCTGAGCATTACCCACAATCTCGCAAGCCGAAGTTGTAGTCGAGCCTACCGAGCCACGGAACTCAATCTCGCCATTGTTGTAGTAACCTCCAACCTTGCCGTCGTTGGTCGATGAACCCAAGAAGCCAACTACACCACCGAGGTAGAGAATCTTCTGGTTACCCATAAGGATAATCTTACCATTGTTGGTTACGTTCTCGCAATACTTCGATGCGATACCTACAACACCACCAACGTTGGTGTGGCCCTTGTGATTTGTGTTTGTAGAGTTGTTGTTGCAACCCGACTTAACTGCACCGCTGTTCGAGCAGTTCTTTACTGGGTGGTGATAAGCTACAGCTACAACACCTGCAATAGCGTCGTCCTGCCAGTTAGGAGCACCACCAATCGAACCAGAGATGTCGATGTTAGCGCCCTTCTTGTTGTGGCAGTTCTCAATCTCACCGCAAGTGAACGCAGCAATACCACCAACACGGAAGTAACGGTGACCCGATGCACCACCAACGGTCAAGTTCGAAGTGATAGCGATGCCACCATAGTTGTCGCAACCAGTCAACTTACTGCCCTCCCAAGTGTGTCCTACAACACCACCGCAGTGGAGGAATACGATCTTTGGAGCTGTGTCGCCTGTGTATGGCAATGTAATCTTACCGTGGTTCTCCGAGTCGGTCAATACGGCATTAGCACCAAGCTGACCTGTAACACCACCGAGGTAGAGGAACCAAATACGACCATTGTCGAAAGTCAATGAACCGTAGTTCTTGAGACCCGATGCGTTTACAGAATCGAGGTAACCTACAACACCTGCCAAACAGCCGTCAACGTCAGTGTGGTTAATATCTGCGGTGCCACCCTCACCTACGCCATAGTAACCACGAATGCCGATGTTACCGTGGTTTGTGAGGTTCGATACGGTACAACCGTGGTTGCTGATAGCCATATAACCTGCAACACCACCAATGTATGGAAGTACAGTACCAGCATCGTAGCTTACTGTTGTGTATGATACCTCGTGAATATCGATATCGCCCTTGCTCTCGCAATTTGCGAGGTTAGAGAGAACGGTCTCCGAGTAGTTGTTCACATATCCTACAACACCTCCAACGCTCATAAATACCTTGGTTGTGTTCGAAGTTGCAAGAATCTGATCAACATCGAGAGCTACATTGCTCACTACGCCATCGAGATCAGCACCCTTGATGTGACCTACAACACCACCAATTGCGAATGGAGAGTACTTGTCGTCGCCAGAAAGCTTGTACGAAGTACAATTTACCAGGATCGAACCGCTTACCGAGCAGTTCTCAACAACAGGCTTAACAGAGCCGTTTGAAACGATTGTACGTGCCAAAGCACCTACGTTAGGGTTCTGGGTCTCAACGATGTTTACACCCTCGAGGTGCAAGCCCTTGATAGAAGCCGAAGTTGTGCCGAACAATGGAGCAGTCAAGCCCTTGATTGCGTAGCCGTGACCGAGAACGGTGCCAGCATAGCCCTCGATTGGAGTCCAAGCCTCGGTAACCTCGATGTCGTTTGCGAAAACTACGTTTGCAGTAGTCTCAGCTGCAACAGCTGCAAATGCCTTCAAATCAGCGAAGTTCTTGATTACAACAACCTTGTCGGTAGCCTTGTAGTTGATGCTGTTGGTGAACTTGCGGAGCTTACCTGCTACAAGCGGATTTGTATCGTCAGCCTTAACAGTAGCGTACATTACGCCATTGTTGTTGTCGTACAAAGTAACGTAGAGCTCGTCGTACTCGCCTGCAGGAACCGCAACGTGGAGGTACTGAGTCTCGCCTGTGAGCTGCAAACCGTCGCCGAACGAGTAGTTGATAACGCTCTTCGATGCTGCTGTTGCCTCAACTGCGCCCTCGCCCTCGATTGCAAACTCGCCTGCGATAGGAGCACGGTCGATAGTCGAAATCTGAGCGTGAGTCAAAGTTGCCTCGCCCGATACGCCAATCTTGAGGATTGCGGTGAGGTGCTGCAACTGAACAGGCTCGCCTGCTGCACACTGAGCGTACATAGTGGTAACACCATTGCCGAATGTGTTGTTAGCAGTGTGTACCTGATTCTCGGCGAACAACACCTTGCCCTCGCCAGCAGCAGGGTAGGCAATTGTGTAGTTGTCAGCAACAACCTCTACCGAGAATGTAGCCGAAGCCTGACCAGCTTGAGCAGCTGTCAAAGGCTGCGAAGCAACGCCGTTTACCGAAATCTGGTCGCCCTCGCTCCAAAGGAGTGGATAGTAACCATCTACCTCATCGCCGAGCTGGGTACGAGCCTGCTCCAACGAAAGCGTGATAGTAGTCAACTCTCCACCTTGAGGTGCAAGGGTGTCGGTGGTGTCGGTAGTACAAGAGAGTGCTGCCAACGCCACGATTGCTGTGAAAATTTTTGCTAAATTTTTCATCTCGCTTTGTTTTAAGTTATTAATAATTTTTATTGGTTGAAAAAAATCTTCTTTGCAAAAAAAAATATTTGTTCGTCAGTCAGAATTTTAAGTTTCCGACACGGCGTATGTCATTTTTATCATTTTTGACATTAATTTGTCAAATTTGCCAAATATTTGTATAATTACTTAATATACAACTACTTAAATTAGGCATCTTCTCTCCTCGATAGTTAATCGAAGCGAGAAAGCGCCCTATTTATGGGTTTTGACTAATACAAATATACAAAAAAAATATAAAAAACAATAATTTTGATAAAAAAGTGAGAAGATAAAAATGTCAAATTTGAAACATTCTGTGTCAAAAATAAAAAGAACGGACAAGCGTTTGCCTGTCCGTTCGTGAGTGGCTGGTTACTAATATATTATATATATGGTATAACCGTTTGCCTGATATTACAAGTTGTCCTTCTCGATATCCTTGAAGTAGCGGTAGGTACCAACCTTCAACTCTACGGTTGCCTGCTCGTCGCAAACAATCATTCCGTGCTGGTGAGTCTGGATAGCCGAAGCGGTGCAAGTGTGCGAATATGCGCCCTCGATTGCGTGGTGCAATGCCATAGCCTTCTTGTGACCGAATGCCAAGATAACAACCTCCTTAGCCGAGAGAACAGTGCCGATACCTACGGTCAACGCCAACTTCGGAACCTTGTTTACGTCGTTATCGAAGAAGCGAGAGTTTACGAGCAATGTGTCGTAAGTCAAAGTCTTGATACGTGTGCGTGACTGGAGCGACGAGAATGGCTCGTTGAAAGCCAAGTGACCGTCCTCGCCAATACCGCCCAAGAAGAGGTCGATACCGCCAGCAGCAACGATCTTTGCCTCGTAGTCTGCGCACTCCTTCTCCAAGTCAGCAGCGTTGCCGTTGAGAATGTTTACGTTCTCAGGGTTGATATCTACGTGGCTGAAGAAGTTGTTCCACATAAATGAGTGGTAGCTCTCAGGGTGCTCCTGTGGAAGACCAACATACTCGTCCATATTGAATGTAACAACATTCTTGAACGATACCTTACCCTCCTTGTACAACTCGATGAGTCGATCGTAGGTGATAAGTGGGGTAGAGCCAGTTGGCAAACCCAATACAAAGCGACCGCCTGCGGCCTCTTTCTCGTTGATGCGCTTTACGATATACTCAGCAGCCCAACGACCAGCTGAAAGAGCGCTATCCTTAATAATAAGTCTCATAATACTATTTAAGTTATCGGTTAAAACATTTTTACAAACAACTCGATTGCCTGATACTCGGCCATACCGAGTGCGTCGTACTGCTTAGCGGTTGCCTGAGTACGATCCTCGCTTCGCTGCCAGAATTCGCGAGGGTCATCGCCAGGGAATGGAACGATATCTTTCTGCGAAAGGTGACGATAGATAGCGTGGCGCTTTGTGATGATTTCGTTTGGCGAGAGAGGCACTGCCATATCAACCGAGCCGAGATCCCACTCCATCCAAGCACCACGATAGAGCCACAAGTGGCAATCCTTGAACCACTCGTCATCCTTAACTACTGCTATAGCCTCCAAGACGATCTCGATGCAGGTGCGGTGTGTGCCGTGTGGATCCGACAAGTCGCCCGCAGCGTAAATCTGGTGAGGCTTAACCTCACGCAACAACTTTGCTACGATGTCGATATCGGCCTGAGTAAATGGACTCTTGCTGATACCACCTGTCTCGTAGAACGGAAGATTCAAGAAGTGTGCGTTGGTGTCGGCGTTCAAACCGAATGAGCGAACTGCTGCACGAGCCTCGGCACGACGCAAAGCACCCTTGATGTTGAGCAATGGACGAGGCTCAGGCTCGCCTGGCTTCTTGCTCTTGATGATAGCCTCGACGTTTGCATACTCGTCAGCAAAGCCCAACTCGTGTGCTACGTCGATATTCTGCAAAACTACATCGTCGTGAACTGCCACATTACCCGAAGTCTCGTATGCTACGTGAACGTTGTGTCCCTGCTCTACGAGGCGGATGAATGTACCACCCATCGAGATAACGTCATCATCAGGGTGCGGCGAGAAGATCAACACATTCTTTGGGAATGGGGTAGACTTGACAGGGCGTGTCGAGTCGTCTGCATTTGGCTTGCCACCTGGCCATCCTGTGATGGTGTGCTGCAAGTCGTTGAATACGTCGATGTTGATCTGGTCGTATGTGCGGCCCTGCTCCAACAACTCACCGAGTGAATTCTCGATGTAATCCTTGTGAGTGAGCTTCAAAATAGGCTTGTTCACAACATTGCACAACCAAACTACAGCCTTACGGGTAAACTTAGGTGTCCACTCGCAAGAACCTACCAACCAAGGAGTCTGTACACGAGTGAGCTGCGATGCTGCGCCCTCGTCGATAACTACCTCGATATTTGGATGTGCTTGCAAGTACGAAGCTGGAATCAAATCGTTAACCTCGCCCTCGATGATATTCTTTGCGACGTTTGCCTTATCCTCGCCCCAAGCCATTACGATGATGCGCTCAGCCTTCATAATTGTGCCGATGCCCATTGTGATGGCCATCTTAGGGGTAGCATCCAAGTTGCCGAATGCGCCCGACTGCACCTTGCGAGACTGGTACGACAACTGCACGAGACGAGTCTTCGACTTAGGGTGCGAACCTGGCTCGTTGAAACCAATCTGGCCGTCCTTGCCTACGCCGATAATCATCAAGTCGATGTGTGCCTTGTCGTAGTTAGCGCAGAATGCCGACAAATTCTCACGTGAAACTGTTCCGTCTGGAATCGAGATGTTCTCGGCGAGAATGTCTACGTGGTTGAGCAACTCCTCGTGGATGCGGTAGTTGCGGCTCTGCTTGTCGGTAGGCTTGATAGGGTAGAACTCATCGAGGCTGTAAACAGCAACGTTTGCGAAGCTAACCTCGCCTGCCTTGTGACGCTTAACGAGCTCACGATACAAACCGATAGGAGTCTTGCCTGTAGTCAAACCGAGTGCGAAAGGCTTCTCGCCCTTGTGAGCCTTGATAGCCTCGACGATAGCGTCAGCAATGTGCTGTACTCCCTCGTACTCACTCTCGTAAGCCTGTGTTGCAATTCTCTCGTAACGCTGTGTGAGATCCTTGAATGCCTCGTCGGCAATCAAACCACCATCCTTTGGTAATGCGTACTTGTTATTCATATATTAAAGTTTTAAAGGTTTGTTCTTGGTTGTTACTCCTCGCTCTCGGCCATAGTGTGGTATACGTTTACCACATCGTCGTCCTCCTCCAATCGCTCAACGAGCTTCTCTACAGCCTCACGGCCTGCAGCATCAAGCTCCTTGGTGTCGGTTGGGATACGAACAGACTCTCCCGATACGATCTCGTAGCCCTGATCGTCGAGCCACTTCTGGATAGCTCCGAACGACTCGTATGGAGCGTATACGTTGATGCCGTCCTCCTCTACGTAGAACTCGTCTACGCCAAGGTCGATCATCTCGAGCTCGAGCTCCTCAGGATCTGCACCCTCCGCCTTGAACTTAAATACACACTTGTGCTCGAACATAAAGCCTACCGAACCCGAGTTACCGAGAGTACCGCCACACTTGTTGAAGTGCATACGGATGTTTGCTACGGTACGGTTGGTATTGTCGGTAGCGGTCTCAACGAGAACTGCGATACCGTTAGGGCCGTATCCCTCGTAGATCACCTCCTTGTAGTCAGCTGCGTCCTTATCGGTTGCACGCTTGATTGCACGCTCTACATTCTCCTTTGGCATATTCTCTGCCTTAGCATTCTGGATGAGGATGCGGAGACGGGTATTTGCCGATGGATCCGATCCACCTGCCTTAACAGCCATCTCAATCTCCTTA
>JAFYQY010000123.1 GCA_017559685.1 Alistipes sp. | reverse complement strand
ACACCCTTAACACGTGCCAAAGGTGTTGTTACACGCTCATCGATAATCTTTGCCAAACCACTCCACGACTCGTTCGCCTTGATTGCCATCAACATAATAGGCATCTCCTCGGTCGAGAACTTGAAGATAATTGGCTTGTTCACCTCGTCTGGGAGCATATTTGTAGCGATATCGAGCTTATCACGGATGTTTGCCGTAGCAACGTCGATATCTGTACCATACTCAAACTCGAGGATTACGATAGAGATATTCTCCTTCGACTTTGAAGAGATATGCTTCAAATCCTCGACACTATTGAGAGTATTCTCGAGTGGACGAGTTACATTCTCCTCGATATCGACAGCACTTGCGCCGGCGTACGAGGTGATAACCATCACGTTGGTAGTCTCGATGCGTGGGAAGAAGTCGATAGGCAACTTCAGCAACGAAAAAATACCAAAGATGGAGATAGCGACAAATACGAGAATTGTCGTTATCGGGTTATTAACTGCTGATTTATAAATGTTCATAATCGCTTATGAATTAACTATTTAACAACTTCTACCTTCGAGCCATTGGTGATACCCATATGGCCCTTTGTAACAACTGCCTCGCCGCTCTTTACGCCCGAGAGTACCTCGAACTCGGCATCCATACGACGACCAAGCTCAACCTTCGAGTAGCGAACGGTGCTGTCAGCAGGGTTGTAGATGTAGACAAAGCGGTCACCCGAGCCGAGCAACTTCTGAACTGCCTGGTCTGGAATAACCACGTTCTTAACCTTGCCATAAGGGAGAGTTACACGAGCAAACATACCTGGACGAACTCGCTCGTTGCTGTTTGGCAAAGTAACCTCAACCTGGAAGGTGTGAGTAGCCTGGTTGATAACAGGATAGATACGAGAAATCTTACCCTTGAATACCTCCTCGCCATAAGCGTCGAGAGTTACGAATACCTGCATACCCTTCTTAACCTTTGCGAAGAATGGCTCCGACACGTTGATCATAATCTTCACAGGCTTGATCTGTGCGATAACCAACACAGGCTGTGCACCGCTGTACATATCGCCCTTGTCGTAGTTACGAGCAGTTACCACGCCCGAGATAGGCGAGATAAGAGTTGTATTCTCGACGAGGTTGTTATAAGCAGTCTGCAACATCTCATACTGCATACGACGAGCATCCCACTCCGACTTCGAAGCACCACCAAACTCATACAACTCGTTGGTACGCTCATACTCGGTCTTTGCGTTGTCGAGCTGAGCCTTAGCCTGCACGAGCGACGAGTTGTCGAGAGTTACCAACAACTGTCCCTTCTTTACACGGTCGCCAACGTCAACCTTAATCTCCTTGATACGCAATGGCTGCTGCGGTGCGATATTATTCACAACATCAGCCTCGACAGTTCCTGTGAAAACTGCCTCCTGCGATACCATACGGCTCGCAACACTCTGCACCTCAACCTTTGGAAGTGCCTCAACCTCTTCGATTTGAGTCTCACTCTGCTTCGAGCCGCACGACACCATCGCTACGGCTGCTACTGCAAACATCGAATAAACAAAAATCTTCTTCATAACTACTTTTATATTTTTATTTTACACATTTTCGTTCGTTATACTATTTGTCGCCATAGCGTCTCTCGTACATCGACTCGTAGCGGTCGATGTAGTCGTGATTACTCTTAACCTCGTGCTTGCCAAGAATCTTATCGAGCGAAATCTTCGCCATAAGGAAGTTGTAGATTGCACTATTGCGTCCCAACTCGGCCTGAGTCAATGCCAACTGCGAGTTGTCGATATCAACCAAAGTTCCGCTACCAACCTCGTAACGCTTAACAGCAATCTCGTAGCCACGCTGTGCCTGACCTACGGTTGCAGCAGCCGACGAGAACTTCTTAACGTTGGTCTGCATATTGTTCAACGACTGCACAACTGCCACCTGCAACTGACGCTCGGCATTCTCACGCTGGAGCTTCAAGTTCGAGAGGTTGAGCTGCGACTGCTTGATAGCAGCACGACGCTGACCACCTGCAAAAATCGGAATATTCAACTGCACGCCTGCATACGAATATGGATTCCAAGCCTTACCCTGGAAGAACTTACCGTCGTTACCGAGTGCTGTGTAGAGGTATGCGGCATTTACCGAGAGTGTTGGCAGATTTGCCCACTTCGAAATCTTAACTGCGCTCTCGAGCATACCCTCCTGAATATCCAACTGCTTCAAGGTCGAGTTGTTCGACAAATCGAGCTGGTCGAGTGTCTGAGCGTAGTTCATCTGCGCCTCATAGTCCTTGAGCGAACCTGCAACATCGATATTCTTCTTGAGATCGATACCGAGCAATGCCTTCAACTGCCACAACGCCAAAACCACGCTATTCTCAGCCTCGATAAGGTTTGGAATAGCATTCTGCACCGACACATTCGACGAGATGTAGTCGAACTCCGAAATCGAGCCAACCTCGTAGCGTCTCTTGATATTCTTGTTGTTCTCTACTGCGTTCTCGTATACACGCTGGTATACCGCCAACGACTCCTTTGCCAACAAGACAGTGAAGTATGACTGCGACACCTGCTCAATCATATCGATCTGCGACGAGCGAGCCTTCTCGATTGCGAGCATAACATCCGCTACCGACACCTTCAAGCTCTCCCACAACTGAGCATTCACGATAGGCATCGAAGCCGACAGACCGCCATTGAATGAGTTGTCGCTACCAACTTTAAGGGTGCGAGGGTTACCATCGCCCATATCCATACTCATAGTCTGCTTCTCGATCACACGCTGATACTGCGCTGTAGCATCGAAACGAGGATACAACGAAGCGTAGCTCTCCTGCTTCGCAAATCGCTTAATCTCAATCTCCTGCTCGGCAACCTTGATTGTTGGCGACTCGCTCAAAGCAATCTCGAGCGCCTGCTCCAAAGTCAAGGTCAAAGCCGACTGCTCGGTGCTCTGAGCCACCGAGACCATCGCATAGGTTACAAAACCTAAAAATAAACCCAATTTTTTCATCTTGTAAATGTATTTTGTTTTTCTATTTCTTTCGCTTTTGTGCCAAATACTCGTCAATCTGCTCCACACCCTTCAAGGTGGCAATACCACGGAAGAAGTTTACGATTGTGTAGCGGAAGGCATCCTGCTCGGTAATACCGTTTGGCAAGACCAATCGGCCGTGGCGACGCAACAAGCCCATCGACGTGTAGTAGAACATCGTAATCGAGAGGTCGATATTTACCATATCCGAGATAAGTCCCTCCTCGACCAACTTGTTCAACTGTGCTCGCAATTCAGCCAAGCCGTGATCACGATTTTCGGTCATAATGCGCTCGTAGAGTTCGGGATAGAACTTCGCCAAGTTCTCCATAATACGCTTGCGGGTTGCGCCACGCTCCATCATCGCATCGAAAATCTCGAACAATGCAGGAATTCCCGCCTGCGAGAGGTCGATCGAATCTCGAATCTCGGACTCCTCCTTCTCGAAAAGATATTTGATACTGTGATAGAGCAACTCCTCCTTATCGCCAAACATCTCGTAGAGCGTACGCTTCGAAACCCCCAAATCGTGCGCCAAATCATCTACACGCAATGATTTTACGCCTAACTCGGCAATCATCTCGGCGGCTCGTCTAACTATTTTCTCCTGTTTCGACATAATTTCGCATATTATCACGGTGCAAATATAGCAAGAAAACTTGAAACACCAAAAAAGTTTTCAAAGTTTTTTTTGCAAGAACCATACATTTTCCAACTCGATAATTTGCGCAAATCCAAATAAATTTTATATATTTGCATTAAGTATGCCCGCACACACAACGTACGGGCGCACGAAAGGAGACACAAACAGGGAAAACAACATACAATTAACCAAATATCAATCAACTATTCAATTATTAACTAAAAACCAAAAACAATGAAAAATTTGACAAAAATTTTCTTTGCGGTTGTGGCGGGAATGTTCGCATTCTCTTGCGTAACTGACACAACCGAGGACCTCGGCGTAAAGCTCGAGGGTCAGGGTGGCGTTTATGAGGTTGCCGTT
>JAFYQY010000122.1 GCA_017559685.1 Alistipes sp. | reverse complement strand
TACCCACAAGGCTCGTAAAGAGTTTTATGTTTTTGAGCTCCGACGAGAAGATGTGGATATCGGTGTTTTTTTTCTGCTTGCTTATCGACGACTCGATCAGGTGGCGAAAGAGACCAAAGTGGTGCACCAATATAAATATAAAGAGCAGGGCTATAATCGCTGCTGCAACCTGGTAGATGTTTCCCAACGACCCAATACCCGACAACGGCTCGGAGCTGACCTGCTCAACAAGTCGGTTCTTTGCGCCATACACCTCTTCGGCGGGTATGAAATTGAGAATCTGCAACACTACTATGCTTTTTTAAGAGTTATACGAATGGTTGTTCCCTGGTCTATCTTCGAGTCCACGACCGCAATTTTGCCATTGTGGTACTCCTCGATTATGCGTCGAGAGAGCGAGAGACCGAGACCCCAGCCTCGTGTTTTGGTTGTATATCCGGGCTCGAAGATGCGCTTCCACTTCGACTTCTGTATGCCCTTGCCTGTGTCGGTAACATCCACCCAAGCCGATTTATTATCTTGCCCCACCTTCACGGAGATTGTGCCGTGACCCTGTAGAGCGTCGAGAGCGTTCTTCATCAGGTTTTCGATAACCCACTCAAAGAGGCTTGGGTTGGCCTTTACCTTTATCTCCTCGGTGTCGTAGCCGTTGTATTCGAGCGTGACATTTCGAGGTATGCGCTTGCGGAAGTAGGTCACCGCATCGCCCACCACCTCGTTGAGCGACTCCTCCTTGAGGGCGGTCTCCGAGCCGATTTTCGAGAAACGGTCTCCAATCTTCACCAATCTTAGCACATCCTTCTGCATCTCGTCTACGGCCGTCTGGTCTACGGGTTGCTCACGCAGATACTCGATCCATCCCAGCAGCGACGATGTCGGTGTGCCGAGCTGGTGTGCAGTCTCTTTGGCGAGACCTGCCCAGATACGGCTCTGCTCACCTCGCTTGAGCGAACGCCACGCCACAAATACCGCCACCACAAATACCACGATAATCAGAATCTGAATAAACGGGAATATGTAGAGTGCTCGCAAGGTATGCGAGTGGCCGTAATAGATGGTGTGAGTGTGGTTTGTGAAGCCACCAAACCTCACGACGATTGGATTGTTCTCGCTCGCCATATTGTCGAGTGTCTTATTCAACAGTTCGGGCGAGTTGATTACCAATGTCGGCACTCGGTGGTACGATATTACACGGCGGTTCTCGTCAGTGATGATAAACGGGATGTTGTTTCGGTTGTTGATGATACTGCGGATAAGAGCATCTTCGGTATAGTCGCCCGTGTAGTCGTTGCTGACACGCTCCACCGCTGCCGCCCACAGTTCCACATCGTGCATCTCCTTCTGATGCAGCGTCTTGGCCATATCGTAGGAGAGCAGCAGCGATATGGAGATAAGGATAATGGCGAGCACTAAAACTACTGCTCGACCATTCTCCAAAATCATATTTTTCAGTCGCCGAAACATCGCCTTCTCTATTTGCGCTCGGTATCCTGCTTAGTTACGATTTGCTTGTATGCATCCTTATTGGCGAGGAGTTTTACCGCCTCTAACACCTCTGTGTCGTTGTTGAGCGTGTTGGCAATCACACCCTCGGCGTATGCGTAGCGCAATACGATATTCTGGTTTATCTGCTCGACAATCTCGTTGCGGAAGGTCTCGAGGTTGCTGCGCTTGTCATCCTTCAAACCCTTGTCGATGGCGTTGAGAGCCTCGCTGAGCGAGGTGTTGCGCTCCTTCTTCAAAGCCTCACGCAACTTCTCGAGTGCGGCACGAGACTCCGACTTGTAAGGGATCTCTCGCTCCATAACCATCTTGACGAAGTCGGCATAATCCTCGTCGGTAATCGAGAAGCTCTTGACGTCGATTGCCTTCGAGTGATTCTTCTTCATATACTCGTCGCCATAGTCCTCGACTGTGCCCATCAACACGAGAGTCGCTGCGAAGGAGCTGATATACTCGGGCTTCATCCTCTTGTCGGGCATAATGCCACCTCCATCGTAGACCTTGCGACCACCTGCGGTCTTAAACTCTTTGATAAGCGAGTCGGCAACAATCTCGGCACGACCGTCGGTCGAGTAGTTTATGGCCTGAATGCAACGTCCCGAAGGGATGTAGTACTTGCCTACGGTAACCTTCACGAGAGTATTATATCCGAGCGATACGGTGCTCTGCACTAAACCCTTTCCGAAGCTGCGCTGACCAATCAGCACACCTCGGTCGAGGTCTTGGATGGCTCCCGCAACAATCTCAGCTGCCGAGGCGCTATTGCCATTTATCAACACTGCAATTGGCGTGTTTGGCAACAACGGCTCATACTCGGTGTAGAGCTTGTGTGACTTGCCGTCACGGCCACGAGTCTCTACCACCATAGAGCCCTTTGGCACAAAGAGCGACAAGATTTGTATGGCTGAGCGCAATACACCACCGCCATTGTTGCGGTAGTCGAGGATGAGCGACTTCAACTCGCCCTCCTTCTGAAGGCGCAAGAGAGCCTCACGCATCTCGTCGTAGCACTTATCGGTGAAGTCGGCGTGGCGAATGTAGCCCACACCCTCAGCAACATAGCCTGCGTAGGTTATGCTTGGCAATTCGATGCGGCGGCGACGAATTTTTAAATCTTCACGCTCGCCTGTCAGCAGGTGCTCGATAGTTACCGAGACGGTGGTATTAGGCTCGCCTCGCAACTTCTTGCTTATCTCGTCTACCTTCGCACCACGCATATCCTTACCGTCGATAGCCACAATCTTATCGCCCACCTTGAGACCATACTTGTCGGCTGGCGAACCCTTGTATGGCTCGGCAATGATAACGTAGTCGCCCTTCTTGCGAATGAGCGCACCGATACCGCCATAGCGACCCAACATCATAGCCTCGAAGTTCGGCATATCCTTCTCGGGCACAAATGTGGTGTAGGGGTCCAACTTCGACACAATGCCGTTAGCTCCGTTGAGCATCATTTCGTCAGCATCCACCTCGTCTACATACTGTGTCGAGAGGGCGTGCATCAGATTGACCATAATCTCCATATTACGCCCCAACTTCGCATCGTTGCGTGTGCCAAAAATGCCACCCACAAAGATGGCAGCCACCGCAACGGCAAGAAGGCTATATTTCAAAACTCTATGCTTCATACTTCTACATCATTCGTCTTTTGTTCGTAATATATCGCTCGGCATCGAAGGCCATACGCACGGCCACACGGCGCAAACCGTCGAACTCGATACCATCGCCACTCTTGCGCACCTTGACATCGTCCTCGAAGAGCATTGTCACACGGCGCAAGCCCCTGGCACGATATACCAACTCGTTCTCGCTCTCGCTCACGAGCACCAAACCCGTAAATCGAGCCGCCTGGTCAATCTGCTCACGGTCAGCCACGAGGTCGCCCGAGATAGTGCGCTTTGTGTACCCAAAAAGCGGATATGTCGCAGCCAAAACTATCGAGGCAATAACCATTCCCCAGCCGTTCCACTCGCTGAACATCGCTCTCCAGCGGTCTGCAAAGGTGAACTCCACCCCCTGCACAGGGTGCGAGTAGTGCATAACAGCCATCAAACCTACATACAAAACGCACAAAGCGATTAAATATTTCACACTGCGAACAATATACTTTTTCATCACTCTTAATTTTTAATTTTTAATACTGCATTTTTAATTTATGAAAGTTATTGCGTCTGCAATCTCTTCCATCAGCCATTTCGGTGTTGAGGTGGCACCGCAGATTCCTACGCTCTCCACGCCCTCGAACCACTCGGGTTTGAGCTCGCTCGCCTCCTCGATGTTGTAGGTGCGCTCGTTGGCATTGAGGCAGACGTTGTACAACACCTTTCCGTTGCTCGACTTGCGCCCACAAACAAAGATTACCACATCGTGCTGCTGCGCAAAGGCTCGTAGGTGCTCCTCACGAGAGGATACTCGGCGACAGATTGTGTCGTCTACGCACAACATCTCGTCGTTGCCCAACCTCTCTCGCATAATCTTGGCCAGGTGGTTGAACTTCTCGATGCTCTGCGTCGTCTGCGACAGGAAATATATCGGGCGAGTGAAATCTATGCGTTGCAAATCCTCCTCGCACTCGACAACCACGGCCTCCTCGTTTACCTGACCCGTCAAACCCACCACCTCGGCGTGTCCGGGCTTACCCAAGATGACCACCGTGCCACCCACTTCGCTCATCTTGGCGTGGGCGCTCTTGACCTTGCGTTGCAGAGCCGCAACTACAGGGCAGGTGGCATCGATAACCTCTATTCCATACGTCTCGGCCTGGGCGTAGGTCTGTGGTGGCTCCCCGTGCGCACGGATAAGCATTCGCTTGCCCGTCATCTTTGGGATATCGTTGTGGGAGATTGTGTGCAGACCGAGCGATTCGAGGCGTTGCACCTCCACTCGGTTGTGTACTATATCGCCAAGCGAAGCGACCTCGCCATCGGCAAGAGCTCGCTCTGCTTCGGATATTGCTCTAATCACGCCGAAGCAAAACCCCGACTGCTCATCAATCTCAACCCTCATAAACGGAAAATGGAAAGCGGACAACTAATTTTGAATTTCCCTTAACCCCCTTAATAAAATTCTCTCGTCTTTACGCAAGTTCTGCTTGCACTCTCGCAAACTCCTTGTCGAACCACTCCATCTGCTCGGGGATGGTCATATAGCTGTTGTCGAGAACAATCGCATCCTCGGCCTGCTGAAGTGGCGAGATAGCACGGCTCATATCGGCCTTATCTCGTGATACGACATTCTCCAAAATTTCCTCGAACGAGACATTGTCGCCCTTGGCTGTGAGCTCGGCATAGCGACGCTCGGCACGCACCTTCGGATCGGCCGTCATAAAGATTTTCAACTCGGCATTTGGGAATACCACGGTGCCGATATCTCGTCCATCCATCACTACACCCTTCTTGCGACCCATCTCCTGCTGCATAGCAACCAACTTCTCACGAACGGCGCCGATAGCACTTACAGGGCTTACGCAGTTCGATACCTCGATAGTGCGAATCTTACCCTCCACCAAGTCGCCATTGACATAGATGTCGCTCGCACCACGCTGTGGGTTGAAGCGGAAGGTAATCGAGATATCGGAGAGGAGGCGTACAACCTCGTCCTCGTCTACGATGCCCGAGCGGATGGCTCCGTGCTCAAGGGCATAGAGTGTTACGGCACGATACATCGCACCTGTGTCGATAAATATATAGCCGAGTCGCTGAGCTATACTCTTTGCAAAGGTACTCTTTCCGCACGACGAAAAGCCGTCGAGGGCGATGATGATTTTCTTAGATGCTTGTTCCATTTGGGGTAGATTGAAGAACGGTCTTAAGTATTGTAATAATTCCGAGTATTCCGATAACTGCACCTGCTATCTGGTTTATCATCTGCATATGGTGCGGGCGGAAACCTCGACGGAATAGGCCGATAAAGAGCGACAGGCAGAACCACCAGATGATCGCTCCTATGGCAAAACCGCCAATTGTAATGCAGCTGACAGCAATCGACGAGGCGTCGGTAGCGCCGTTGTATTCAGGTATGCCCAACATCGCAAAGAAGATGAGGATGTATGGGATCACCGCCACAAAGTTTGCCAACGTAAAGCCGAACATCGAGAAGAAATCGCTCCACGATGAGGTCTCCTGTATCTTGCTTTGGTGTACCTTCTTGGATGGCTTCTGCAGGAATATAACCACGCCGATAATAACCACGAGAATACCTCCGCAGATGGAGATTATGTAGGAGTATTGCTCGATTTGAGCCTTCAGCAACGAGTAGAAGAAGAAGGAGAAGACGGCCAACAACGTATCGGCAGCTGCAACTCCAAGTCCCGACATAAAACCTGCACGTCTTCCTCGGTTGAGGATTCGTCTGATGCAGAGTACGGCGGCAGGGCCAACCGTAATCGACGAGAGCAAACCTACGGCTACACCTCGTACTAGTGTTTCAACGGTCGAAATAATCATATCTTAACTTCTGCGTTTTAGGTTATAAAAGTGCATATTACCGCACAAATATATTAAAAATATATTAGTTTCTCAAAGATTGACTCAGCATTTTATGTGCCTTATGTGATTTTATTGTTGATAACTTGTGGCCGAAAATGGTTGTTACGGTGCTCAAATTGCATATATTTGCAATACGAAAAACATAAACTAAAATAGAAATGAGCGAAGTAAAACAACACGGAATAGATGTAGAGCTCGATGCTGATGTAGCACAGGGACACTACTCGAACTTGGCAATCATATCGCATTCGACATCGGAGTTTATCCTCGATTTTGCAGCGCTGTTGCCTGGTCTGCCAAAGGCCAAGGTCAAGAGTCGTATCATCCTCACTCCCGAGCACGCAAAGCGTCTTTTGATGTCGTTGCAGGAGAATGTCGCTCGCTACGAGGCCAACGTTGCCCGCATCGAGTTGATGCAGCCACCAGCCCCTATGGGATTTAAAAATCACGGCGAGGCGTAGTCTAAGCGCCCCCACATACCACACAAAAAAGGTTGCCCGACCGTTGAGAGTTGGGCAACCTTTTCTCTTTGGGCTTTTGCCCCGATATTACTCCTCCAAACGGATGATGTTTGCGCCAATTGCGTTCAAACGACCCTCGATATCTCGGTAGCCACGGTCGATTTGGTCGATATTCTGGATGGTGCTCACGCCATCTGCGCTCATCGCAGCAATCAACAACGCAACGCCCGCACGGATATCGGGCGACGACATCTTCGCTGCACGAAGCTGGTGCTGATGATCCTGACCGATAACGGCTGCACGGTGCGGATCGCAGAGGATAATCTGCGCACCCATATCAATCAACTTATCGACGAAGAACAAGCGGCTCTCGAACATCTTCTGGTGAATCAGAACGGTGCCCTCGGCCTGTGTAGCCACAACGAGGAAGATTGACAAGAGGTCAGGTGTCAAACCTGGCCACGGAGCGTCGGCAATGGTCATAATCGAGCCGTCGATAAAGCTCTCGATGCGGTAGTGATCCTGCTGTGGGATGTAGAGGTCATCTCCTCGGCGCTCCATCGCAATACCGAGTCGTGCGAACTGCGCAGGGATGATGCCGAGATTCTCGAACGAGACACCCTTAATCGTAAGCTCCGAGCGGTTCATTGCCGCCATACCGATAAAGCTACCCACCTCAATCATATCGGGCAACATTGTGTGCGAAGTGCCACCGAGCGACTCCACACCCTCAATCTCGAGGAGGTTTGAGCCTACGCCCGAAATCTTTGCACCCATACGGTTGAGCATCTTGCACAACTGTTGCAAGTATGGCTCACAAGCAGCGTTATAGATTGTAGTCTTGCCTTTGGCAAGGACTGCCGCCATAACGATATTCGCAGTACCCGTAACCGACGCCTCGTCGAGCAACATATAGGTGCCCTTCAACTCCTTGGCCTTGACTGTAAAGAAGGCCTCCGCAGCGTCGAAATCGAACTCGGCGCCCAACTTCTGGAAACCGATAAAGTGGGTATCAAGGCGACGACGGCCAATCTTGTCACCACCTGGTTTTGGGATATATCCCACGCCAAAACGAGCCAACAGCGGGCCTACAATCATCACCGAGCCACGCAAACGGGCACAGCGATTACGATAGTCGTCGCTAGTGAGGTAGTCGAGGTTTATATCCTTGGCGCAGAACGAATACGAATCCTCCGACAGACGCTCAACCTTCACGCCCATAGCCTGCAAGAGGTCTATAAGCTGTATGATGTCGAGAATCTGAGGGATGTTGTTCACTACGACCTTCTCCTCGGTGAGGAGTGTGGCGCAGATAATCTGCAACGCCTCGTTCTTCGCACCTTGCGGTTTTATCTCGCCCGAAAGACGACGACCGCCTTCAACCTTAAAAATTGCCATATTTTGCTCGTTTTTTACTTCAAAAACTTCTCATTAAACCATACACGACGATCGCCCTCCTGCTCCTCGTAGAGCCAGTGACCAATCTCGTTGTAGAGAGCCATCTCCTTCGGTGCGGCGATTACGTTGTAGACCGACATCATCGAAGTTGGACAGCAGGTAGTGTCGTTGTAGCCGAGAGCCATAACGCCTGGTACCTTCACATTGCGTGCGAAGTTTACTACGTCGTAGTAAGGGATAGTCTTTGTAGCTGCCGACTTGTCGATATTCTGGTCTGCTCCGTTGCGCCAGATGTGTGGCCAACCGCCACCACGACCGTTGAGATAACCTGTCATATCGGCGAGAGCAGGGTAGTGTGCATAGTAGTACTTAACCTTAGGGTTGAGGTAGGTAGTCACGAAGGTCAAAGCGCCACCCTGGCTGTGACCGCATACGCCGATGCGCTCAGCATCAACCCATTCCAACTCCGAGAGGAAGTCGATAGCTCGTGCACAACCGATGTAAACACGCTTGTAGTAGTATGCGTCCTTATCCTGAATGTTGAAGCGGTTATAGTTGTACAACGCACCACGTGAGAGGTTGCGATATACCTCCTTCGGAAGGTTTACAGGGATGCTGTGGATGCCCACCTGAAGCGATACGAAGTTAGCCAAGTCCAACTCGGTCATCGGAGCGTAAGAGCGTACACCCGCACCTGGTACACGCAAGATAGCAGGGTGCTTGCCAGGCTTGGTAGGCACGGTCAACAAACCGTGGAAGTATACATTTCTCTTATAGGTCTGATACTGAACGTAGTATGCAGTATAAGTACCTGTGCTATACTCTGGTGCAGGGGTGAGTTTTGGCTCCATAGGAATCTTCGCACTCTCGGCCAAAGCCTTCTGCCAGAACGCCTCGAAGTCGGCTGGATACTCCACTGTCGGCTTGATCTTCTCGGGCTCGAAAGCGGCAGTTGCCAAGCCTGTATACGAGTAGCTTCCATCCTTGACTGTTACTGCGCAACGTAAGAAACCAGGCACCTTCATTGTGCCGAGCTGAATCTTGCCCTCGCCCGCCTTCAAGACCATCTTCTCCGACTTGTGAGCAGGCATATTATCCTCCGACAACTCGTAGCTAATCTCCACATTCTGCATTGGCGAGTGGTGCTTCAATACCAAAACTCTGAACTGCGGCTTCTCGCCACACTTGTAGTTCCAATCGAGGTGGTCAGGCATAACGATAACCTTTACCGAACGGTCGGTTGGTGTAGCAGCGTTGGCAACACCATTGCCCAAAAGCGCAACAACGGCGAAGATTGAGCATAGAGCAGTCAAAAACTTTTTCATACGAATCTAAAATTTTAGGTTTATTTGGTACGAAGATAGTAAAAATCGTCGAAAAAAGGAGCGACATTCTCATATTTTTTCAAAAAGTTGTATCTTTGCAGCGCAGATTCGGTTCATCGCTGCCTCCGCAAGGAGGGGGAGGAAAGTCCGAGCAACATAGAGCACCGTGCAAGTTAACGGCTTGATGTTCGAGAGGGTATAGTAGCGTAACAGAGAATAACCGCCACGAGCTTCGGCTTGGGGTAAGGGTGAAAAGGCGGGGTAAGAGCCCACCGCAAGGGCAGCAATGTCTCTTGGCAGTACGCCTCACGGGTTGCAAGGTTATGTATATCGGCAATTAAGGGTTGCTCGCCCAATGCCGAGGGGTAAACC
>JAFYQY010000121.1 GCA_017559685.1 Alistipes sp. | reverse complement strand
CCAGGGATGTAGTAAGCCATCGGATTATGTTACTACTACACTCGATATCTACACTAAAAACAATTGGTATGTAGGATGCAATTGTAATGATGATATCTCAGAGGAGAATATGGAGAATAAGACCTGGGGGCTTGAGGCTTTCTTTGATGGTATCAACAGTGCATACTATCACGACAACAAGATTGAGAAATCTAAGGTAGGATCACTTTCAATCTGCTTTTACTCCCCTATTAAATCAAAATAATAATTAAACAATAATAAACACTTAAAACTTTTATACTATGGAGCGTCTTGTGAACATTCTTTATTACTTGTTGGATTTGGACAGTACAGCTGAATACTCAAAATACTTTACAGCTTATGATCCTCGAGGTCTTGACATCTGCTTCTATATTATGCTTGCTGTGGCTGTGGGTGCTGCTGCAATCTACTACTTTGCGATTGCAAGCAAGGTGAACTCTGCAACAAAGTCTAACTACTTGTGGACATACATCTTCGGATGGGTAGTGTTGGCTGTGTTTACCCCATTGATTTTCCAGCTCCACTTCCGCAATGATGGTTGTCAGGTTATGGATTTTTTGTTGGTATTTGTGAAGCTTGGTCTTATTAATATACTGTGGTACACATTGGTGTACCAGTTGTGCTCATCACTCTTTTGCACATTCCCTTGGACCAAGGCTAAGAATATCACATTGCTTACTGTATTCAAATAAACTTAACCCTATACTATTATGAAAAATTTATATGTTGTAGCAATTGGTGGTAGCGGTGAACGCGTTATGCGATCACTGATTATGTTGCTCACATCTGGTGTTCAGGTTAATGCACAGCGTGTCATCCCAGTATTTATTGAGAATGATGTCGAATCGGCAGCCTTGCACTCGTGCTTGAGACTGTTGAAGTATTACCATAACAACCAGGCAGATGCGAATAGTGCTGGTGTTGGTGTAAATACTCTTTATAAGCAGCAGCTCGGTGCAGATCAGAATTTGTGGCCAAGCTTCTGCGGTGCAACTATCGCGGAGCCTATTATCCTCAATCAGGCTGGTGATACTATCGGAACTCTTGCTGATGTTATTGGTAATTACGATGCAAGTCAGTCGATTTACAAGCGTATGAATGAGGAGCGCGATCTACTCTTTACGTCTGAAGATTTGCAGATGCCATTGACCGTTGGTTTTGTGGGTAATCCTAACATCGGTAGTATCGTGCTCAATAGCCACTCTTTGAGTCACCAAACTTTTGAAGATATCAAGGCCAACTTGTCAAGCCAGGATGGTTTGATTGTTATTGGCTCGCTCTTTGGCGGTACAGGTGCTGCTGGTATTCCTCTTGTTATCAACTCAATCAATGAGCTTCCAGTGAACAATCGTCCATTGCTTGGAACGATTGCAATGTTGCCATACTTTGTAACTAATCCTGGAAATACTATTGCCAATAATGTTATTGACACTACAAAGTATAATGTCCAGTCTGATGCATTCGATGCTAAGACTCGTGCTGCCTTGATGTACTATGCTGAGTATATGAAGAATATGGATTGTATGTACTATGTTGGTGACAGCAAGGCAAAGGATATGTATACTCACTGCGTTGGTGGCCCGAATCAGGACAATAGAGCTCACATTGTCGAGTTGATGAGTGCTCTCTCTGTTGTCGACTTCGCTAAGCAGCAAAGGGGCAGAAACACTACTTATAAGCGTCCTGTATGGGGTATCAACGACCAGCAAGATGGAGACGTTAGAAAGTTGCCTACCAACGTATCCGGAATTCGCAATAAGGAGCTTGCTCGTGCATTGGTTAAGTTCCGTATGATGATGCAGATATTCAGAGATCCAGATTTGCTCAAGCGAAGCATCGATGAGAAGCATCCTTATGCTACTAATATCGGCTTCACCGAGGCTATGCGTAACGATGTTGTTCAGCAAAACTTGGCTAATGGTAACGTCTCTACCTGGGGTTTAAACAATATGCTCCGTGAGTGGGAGAAGTGGATGGATCAGCTTGGTGATGACAAGGCAAAACGTCAGTTTAAGATCTATAACTCAACAAAGGCGTCAACAGACAAGGATCTTACATCGAAGTTCCACAGCGAGACAGGCTTCGGTATTGCTAAGACTGATTTGAAGCGTACAACTATCTTTGGACCGAAGGTTGAAGTTGCAATGGATGCCGATATCCAGGAGTATTTAGCTAATGCCTACAATAAGCTCTATCCTAAGGGAACCAAAGCGGATGCTTTGAAACTGAATGATAACGACCGTTTGCCACGATTGCTTCAGATCATCTCGAATGCTCTTGATGAGGTTCTCAAGAACCGTTGCAGTGACGAGGTTAATGAGGTTGAGAAGTTGGAATGTAGGTAATCAAGTATTGATTGTAATATAATTTAATTGAATTTCATCGTATGAAAGATTATATATTTGGAATGGAGGCCGAAGAATATAACGGTTCCGGAAACGAGGATTTTGTTGTAAACAGAGGTCAGGGTGGTGGCGATAATGGCAATACCAACCCTTACCATAAGCAGTATCTTAGTGACCCTCAGAATAGAGCCAGAATAAATCACGTGGGTAAGATTACATCAATCCCTTCTCCTTATGCTCGTATGCATTTGACCGATTTGGCTTTTTTGGAGGCAAACTGTGGTATCGGTATTCTTAATGCACAGCAGAGAAGAGCTCTGGTTATCGATCCTGACTATATGAGAGCTATGTCTCACTGCTTGGATATGTTCGAGTTGATGTATCACGCAAGTGAGTTCAACCTCTCGCAGATGGGTATCACACTCCATAAGCTCAATCTCCTATCTACAAACACATTGGATCCTGAGGAGAAGGCTATATTGTTCGACATTAATGGCAAGCTCACCCAGGTGGGTCGTTATATTAAGACTTTGGACCTCTATAGAGGAGCCTATCTTAACTCGATTCAGAAAAGACGTGTAGGTGCAGCTACGCCATACTATTTCGATTTTACCTCACTCTATGTCTTTAAATACAACGGCAAGGTATTTGGTGCTACATCTCCATTTACAGGATTCTTCACAAATGCAGATTGCAATTTGTCGAGTGCAAATATCGTAATCAATGGTCATAAGCTTCTTTCGGATGATCCTACAACTTGGCGTAGCTGCTCTCAGCGAGATAATGAGTTTATCGAGTTTATGTACCTCTTGCTCAAGGACTATAACCTCGAGAAGACCTTTGAAAACCTCTTTAAGGCTATTGAGGATGTAATCAACCAGGATAGCAATTGGAGAACTCAGATTGCCACTAAGAGATTTGCCAATAATGCTAACTATGAGAAGTTTAATATGGCAACTGCAGGCCTTCAGCAGATTCCTGGAAATAGTAATGTATTTATTCGTCCAGATGGCCTCGATTGCTCATATCTCAAGTTCTTGCTCTATTTGCAGAATCCTGTTGACTTGACAATTGATGATGCTGAGTATCAATTGCCAATGGATCAGCGTAAGTTCAATGGCCAGCCTCTCCAGTGGCTCGGCGTTAACGATATCCTTGCAGATGGACTCTTTGTGCTTCCATACGACGTGAACGATAACTATCAGGTGATTCCTTATAAGGATGCTACGCGTGCAAATGTTGAGTGTCGTCGCTGCCTTGTGCCTATTAAGAGCGAGGCGTTGAAGTATCTCAAACTCGACGAGTTGATCAAAAATATCACTATCGTACGTAACGAGCAGGAGCTCTTTACTGTTGAGTTGACTGTCAAACTCGATGGAGGTAATGCTGTGGTTTTGCGTCGCGAGTACCATCAGGATTCAGCTCTTGCTAAGTTCCCTAATGGTCGACTTATCCAGGGTAGTGCAATGAAGCCATTTGCCTTTGGTGTATATCCATTTGTGAAGTCTGCAACCGATTTGAATATATATAAGGTGTTGTTCTACAACGTCTTTGATGGTGAGTATAACCTTAGCTTCTATCGCGATAACGGTGGCGTGTTAACCAAGCTCCTTCCTAATAATGGAGAGCATTTAGTGAATAAGGCAAATGATACTAACGATGTTAATGCTCCTATCAATTGCGAGTATCACCACTTGCAGCATAAGGATGGATTTGAGTTTGCAGAGATTGTTGTTAAGAATAAGTACTCAGCTCTCATCATCCCTTGCTTGAGAACTATGCCAGTGCAACCATTTAGAGTTGATGTATCTATTGATTTGGGTACTTCAAACACCTATATCGCATACAAGGTGGAGAACCCAATGGACGCTACAGCTAAGCCAGATATTCGTGAGATTAATACAAATCACGTAACAAATGGCGTGTCGTGGAATGAGCTTACGTTTATGAATCATAGATGTGAGGAGAGGGATCTTCCTGATGGTGTTACTAAGAATAATAGTGATGATCTCGTAGTAAAACTCAGTGATAATTCTACAGTCAAGGCCTCTTCTGAGATGCTCGATCATCAGCTCTGTGAGTTTATCCCATCACGCATTGACAGCACAGATCAGGGTAGCTACAAGTTCCCTATTCCATCTGTGGTGAACTTCTTGCGTGTCAACACTCAGCGTTTGGGTCTTAATGCTCTTCCAGTTTCTAATCCTCTTATTAACACAGCCATCCCATTTGCTTATTATGAGCGTGGTATGCGTCAGGATGCTAACTATTACTATGATCTTATTGCTAAGGGTAATAATTTCAAGTGGTATAAAACTCGTGATTCAGTAGGTAACATCCAGCCAAAGGCTGGTGGTGAAAGGGCGTTTGATGCATTTATTCGCGAGTTGTTGTTCATTGTGCGTTGCCACCTTATTAGCCAGGGCTTTGATCTCTCGAAAGTTAATGTATATTGGTCTTATCCATTGTCATTTGATAATGCTTTGTTGGACAATTATATTCAGAAGTGGGATCAAGCCTTCAGGGACATTATTGATGTAAATAGTGCCGGTCGAGTACATTATACTTGTGAGTCTCGTTCACCTATCTACGATTGTATTGACACTCGTAATGCAAGGCAAACGACTGTTCTTGTTGATATTGGTGGTGGTTCTACAGATGTTATTGCATACAAAAACTACAGCCCTCTGTTTGTGAGCTCAACTAAGTTTGCAGGAAATGCCCTCTATTTGTGCAGTGATCTTAATAACTCAAATCTTTCTGCACAGAATACGTTGATGTATAGATATGTTGCACAAATGCCAGAGATGCAGGGTCAGACTAGAGAGAATGGAGGTCTTAAGACTAAGACTATTAGTCTTACTGATAGGGATATCGATATGGCGACTATTATGAACTACGGTTTTGCTAAGTATCCAAGTCAGTTCCGTCAGATTTTCAATAATATGCCTGCTGAGTTTATGCTCAAGTTCCACAATGCTGCGTTGATGTACCATATTGCACAGCTCTGTTATGCAAAGTCTCCAGATGAGGCACCTTGCGACATCTACCTCACTGGTAATGGTTCAAAGCAGTTGCAGATGAATGGTGATTATCAGTCAATGATTCGTCAGATATTTGCATATGTATACTCTAAGGAGGCTGCATTGGCTAATGCTTGTAGTGCAATCAATATTTCATTCCCTGCAAATCCAAAGGCAGCAACTGCTAAGGGTACTCTTATGGGTATTAGTGTTGGAGGCAATGCAACTATTGCCCTCGATGGTGCTTCGATTAGTGGCAACTTTGTAGCTTATGGTGATGGTGTTAATGTCCTTGCGAACTCGAATATGTTTGGTTCTCAGTTGACAGCAGATTGTAATGTGGCGAATGTATTTACAAATGTGCGTAACTTTGTAGATCTATTCTATAGCACAATCTATCCAATCCCGATGCCTTCAGTATCTAAGGAGAAGATGCTCGCTGAGGTTGCTGTTTGCGAGAGGACTATGCAGGTTGGAACTTCAATCTACGATTCACTCTTCTTGCAGATTATTGCAGAGGTGATGGAGCGTTTGTTTTAACTGAATTCTATTTCAATAGTACGTTGCAATCGGGCTGGTAATCCAGCCTGATTGTGATGTGCTCAACAGCAAATCTATCAACTAAGCTATATACTTGCTATGAACAGAGAGAAATTGCAAATATTGTGTGAAAATCTGGTCGAGGTGAAGCTTGAGATAGAGAGACTATCATCTAAGTTGAATTATCTCCACTGTCAACTTCACGACATCACAACAGCCATTCAAGAGGCTATTGATGAGGAGGAGATAGTTCCTGCGACTCCTGTAAATAGGGTAGAGCCACATCATACATCTGCTGTGCCCGTGAATGATGTGGTACGCGGGTTGCCAAATCAGACGGCAGGTGTGGCAGAATTGCCATTTGCCGAGGAGCAAAATAGGTGCGTGCATAGTAGAGATGAGCATAACCCTCAGCCCGTCTCGCAGAGTGCTGTACAGCCATCCTCACCAGTCTCTGCTGGTGTAGAGGTTGCCAATCAGCCAGCGACGATGGAGACTGTGGTGCATATTGACATTCAGACTCCTACCATTGCTCCTGAGCCACCCGTGCAAAGCCCATCTCAGCAGCAGGTGCAAAGCAGTGTGACACCAGGTATCTCGGATGTTGATAACTCGCAGTTGTCGGCTAAACCGATAAAGGTTCGCTATTGCTCAATGGTGATTTATAACGATTTTGAGTTCTCTGATACAGATTATCAGAAGTCGAATAGGTCAATCTATGTTATTGAGGAGATGAGTGAGACCATTGCTCGATTCTATCCTGTCGCAGAGCAGGCAAGGCGTCTTATGATGAAACGCGTAGAGCTTTTAGATCCTGTATGCGATGTAGGGTATGATCTTTCGCCTCAAGATTTTATCATCACCGAGGATAAGTACGGTGTTATGAAACGTAACCAATATGGTAGATGGGACATTGTAAAACGTTGTTCTCTCATACATTAAACTTGTAATTATGAAGAAATTATTGTTGGGTATCGGAGTTATTGTGCTTATATGCATATTATTATGGCCCGAGAATGTAACCAAAATCAGCGAGATTGAGTCGGGAAATACCGTTGTGCTCTCTAATGGTGCTACAGTACGTCTTCTTGGACTCTCTCCCACAGAGGAGGCAAAATCTGAACTTACACTTTATCGTAACAAGGAGGTTAGACTCGTTGCTGATAAGGGATACTATTTCAATGTCGATGGCGTTAAAAAAGGTGATATTGTCGATGCCTATATCGTATGTATTGGTAACGACAACGATAAAAGATGTATCAACTCAGAGATTTTGAAGAGTGGCTTAGCTCCATTTGTTGAGAATGTTCGCGACAGTCTCTATGAGTATCGTCGCTATGCTGAGCAGGGACTTTCGAATCGTGGTGGTGCAGCTCCAAAGGTTGTGTCGAATGTTGATTATCAGGATGATGATATCCACCTTGACCCCTATGTGCCATCAGGCGAGCGTAAGCACTCTGCTTGGTATGTAGATGGTAATATGAATTTAGATATGCTCGAGGAGGCTTGCGACTTTAATCTTCCATACACTAAGAAGTTTGCCAATGAGCTTGCTGCTCGCTCTCCTGGTCCATTCAACCCTCGACAGATTTGCGAGATCTACGCTTATTGTAACCGTAAATGGAGCTATGTGAACGATCCTGCTGATTCGGAGTATGTAGCTCGTGCCTCTGAGTCGATCTCTTGCTCACTTGTTGGTGATTGTGACGATTTTGCAGTTCTTATGGCCTCTTGTATCTTAGCTATTGGTGGTCGTCCTTGTATCAATACAGGAGTCAATAGCCAGGGTGGTCACGCATTTGCTGAGGTTGATATTGCTCAGTTCAATGAGTTGGAAGTGCTGGAGGTTGTCCGTGAGTTCTTCCCTGCCTACGATGTCGAAAAGCTTAATTGCCGTCGTGACGGTGAACATAATTGGTTGAACTTGGATTGGCAGTCTCCATTCCCAGGTGGCGACTATTATGATTGCTCGTTAGGTTGGAACTCTTATCCTTACCTTAATGGTCACTGGGAGTGGCGACGACTTCGTTAGTATATTGTCATCAGCTAAAAAGGCTGCCTTGAGATCTGATCCCAAAAAATTGGACAGATAATTAAATAGATTTATAGGTAAAGAGTTCGGTATTGTACCGGACTCTTTCCGTTTAATTTTAGTTTAATACGGTCGTTGTTATAGTAGTTAATATACTTTCGTAACTCCCGTTCGAAAACTCCATATCAGAAAACTGATGCAAATATTGCAATTCAGATTTCATTATACCCAAAAAGTTACACCAGCACAGCATTATTCAAGCAGTTTCCCTCTGCGTGACATACTAAGCGCCATACCTTTACTCTGTCTGCACTTACTTCGTATTTTAACGAGGCTTGCACCGAAGTTCAGTGATTTTCTTCAATATCCCTTATGATTTGCTGTTTTAATTCTCCGCTTATTTGTGCATAGTGATTGCGGTGAAGAACCGATATTCCATATTGATGGTATAGTAGCTACATACATTTAAGTCGTTCGCTATTAATACCAAACTTCTTGTGAATGCTGTCAATTGAATAACCCTCTTTGAGCATCATCATATATTTGAGCAATGCTTCATAGTCGTGCTTTTGTGCATAAAGAGACCCCAAAAGTTTAGATAAAAAACTTTTGGGGTCAGATCACGAGGTAGCCTTTATTGTTTGTCGCAAGTTTTGCTATTTTGTACCTGTGTAGGTGACAGGGTAGTCGCCGCAGGTGAATGTGAGGGTGAATTGCTCAGGGGTGATTGTGCCTTGAAGTGCTGTGATGGTGAACTTCTCGAATGGACCACCCATAGCGTAGGGGACAAGACCATCGCCCGAGATTGAGTAGTTACCATCGTTGTTAGAATAGTCGATGGTGGCACCCTCGACAACCATATCGAGCTTGATAGGCATTCCCGTGGCGAACTTAACTTTGTACATCACGAAGTTGAGCTTGCCATTACGAATCTCATAGTCTACCTCCACGTCGCTCTGCGTGTAGAACGTGCCGTCGTTCTGGTCTACCTTCATAGTGCCCTTGTAGCACTTGCTATCGACAGGGTTTTGGGGTAGTTCATTGTTGTCTCCATTCTCGCAGGCTGCAAACATCAGGGCCGTAGCAGCGAGCATTGCAAAGTATTTAAAGAGTCTCATAGCGTTAAATGTTAATGTTAAGTCTTACGCCCGCGTGGAGGGGTTTGCCCTTCGAGAAGAACTCGTTGCCGACCGACTTGAAGTAGAACTGGTCGTAGCGAGTGTCGAGAAGGTTTCGTCCCCACAGCGTGAGCTGTATATTGTTCATTTTTAGCATTATCTGTGCACCTACAAGCGAGTAGAGTGGCTGCTTGAGGGTGTTTGCCTCATCCCAGTATATCGACCCTGTAGCTCGCCAATCTGCCGAGAGGCTGATGCGTTGTAGTCGTGGGTTGTTAACCTCGATGTTGTAGGTGGCAATGAGCGATGCTGTGTGCTCGGGCGAGTATGGTATTCGCTTGCCAGCATACTCCTCGATGCCGTCGTTATACTCGCGAAAACGGGCGTTTGTATAGCCGTAGTCGCCACGGATGTTGAATCCTCGGTAGTTGTAGTCTACGCTTAACTCCACACCATAGCTACGAGCTCGTGCGGCGTTTGACATCATACGTCCTGTGCTCATTCCCTTAGGCAGTACTGTCACCTGCTGATCGAAGCACTCAATCCAGAATGCTGCGGCATCGATGGTAAGACCTCGTGCAGGGCGGAGGTGTGTACCAAACTCGAAGTTCCAGCTTGTCTCGGGTTTATAGCGTGTAGCCTCTGCTGAGTTGTATGTCGTCTGTCCCACTGCAGAGTCGAGCTCCACGCCAAGGTCCGACATCATATCGTTCATCATCTTCGACTGTAGGATGTCGGAGAATATCTGAGTGTTGAAACCTCCTGATTTGTAGCCTCGAGTGACTGTTGCGTAGAGGTTACCAGTAGAGGTGTTGTACTCGGCCGATAGCTTAGGGAGAATCTCCACAAAGAGCTGCTCTTCGCGACCCTTGAACTCTGTTCTAAGTCTCTTGAAGTCGCTCATCGTGAGGTCGAACATATAGCCCAATTCGGCGTGCGAATAGTAGTCCATTGATGTATATTCAAGGTCGGCTCTAATGCCCGCAGTGAGTCTCCAACGACCGAACTTTAGCGATGACTGGTGGTATAGAGCTGCACCGTATGTCGGAATGCGGAAGTCGCTTGCAATCATAAAGTTATTGACGTCGAACGTAATGCTATTGTCGGGAAAAACGGTTTGTATGCCGTTATTGATATTTCCCAAAATTAGCTCGTTGACACCATCCTCCTTGAAGGTTACTGGCGACGACATATCGAGCCATTTGGCAAAGCCAAAGATGCCGCATAGCCACTGCCAGCGTTGCGATGTATTGGCATTGCGGATTACTATATCTTCGGTTACAGCGAGCTCTCTCTGCTGCTGTCTTAGCGTAAACATCGACTTTGTTGTGAAGTCCTGGTCGAGGGTCATCACATCGCCCAAGTATTGAAGGCTTGTGGTCGACTGCAGACGCACCTTGTCGCTGCTCCAGTGGAGCACAAAGCCATCGCTGATGCTTAGACGTCGGTAGTTTGCTATGTCATTGTAGGCGACAGGTGAGTATATGTTGCCCTCGCGGTTGTACTGATGGTAGGCATAACCTCCCTCGTCGGTATATCCTGCTGTGAGGATGTTGTCGATCGATAGACGCTCGGCAGCAAGATATTGGATGCGAAGGCGTGCTCCGAGATTCGAGCCCGCATCGCAGTTGAGTCCCGTGTAGTGGTTCTGGAAGAAGCCTTCGTCGTGGCTGCCCGCTACTGATAGCGAGACACCGAAACGCGATGTGGGACGTGTGTAGTAGGCTACTGAGGCTCTATACGAGAGGTTCGACATTACCTCAGCCATACCGCGAAAACCCTGCCAGTCGAGTGGCGATAGGGTGGTGATGTTCATCACACCTCCCGACGTATTACGACCATAGAGCGTACCCTGAGGACCACGAAGTAGGTCGATGCGGCGGATGTCGAAGAGGTCGAAGTCGTAGCTATTCTTGTTCATTATCGGCACATCGTCGATTGTCAGGCCTAGTACGGGCTGGTCGATGCGTGAGCCGAAGCCACGGACATATATCGACGAGGTTATCGACGAGCCGTAGTCGGGTTGGTAGAAGTTTGGGGCGATGAGCGAGAGCTCCTTAATCGAGCCTATGCCACGCTTCTCGATATCGGCCATTGTCATCGTGGTGGTCGATATCGGTATGCTCTTTTCGTTGTCGTTCTTGAGTGATGCGGTGATCTCCACAAGCTCGATGTCGTGGTGCAGCGAGTCGGGCGTCTGAGCCATCAGGGGCAGAGCCAAAAAGAGCGATAGTATGGTTAACAATCTTTTCACGCTGCAAAATTAGTGTGCTGCTGCAAAAAAAACAACCCCCACTTATGGGGGTTATTCGTGTATAGCATACCATAAATCGGGATAAAAAAGTTGCCGAGGGTCGAAACCTAACCTCGGCAACCACTTTTTTGTCGGCTGTGGACGACTACTTAGCAAGAGGCATCTTGTCCAAGCGACGCTGGTGACGGCCACCCTCGTACTCAGTCTCAAGCCAGATGTTAAGCATCTCCAAAGCCTCGTCGTTAGAGATGAAACGAGCAGGCATACACAAAACGTTAGAGTTGTTGTGCTGACGTGAGAGCTTAGCGATCTCAGGAATCCAGCAGAGGGCTGCACGGATGCCCTGGTGCTTGTTGAGTGTCATTGAGATACCCTCGCCAGAGCCACAGAGGCCGATACCACGCTCCAACTCACCAGCCTCGATAGCGTCAGCAAGTGGGTGAGCGAAGTCAGGGTAGTCTACAGACTCCTCTGAGTAGCAGCCGAAGTCCTTAACCTCGAAACCCTTAGTTGAAAGGTAGCCTACGAGGAACTCCTTGAGGTCGTATGCAGCGTGGTCGCACGCAATACCGATTTTCTTCTCCATAATAATTATAATTTTAGGTTGTTTGAAATTTACTATTGTTGTTAATTGCCTATAAATAGACTCTTGGAGCTATGCTGTCATTCTGAACGTAGTGAAGAATCTCTCGTCATCTACAGACATTTGCCGTTATCTTAATCCTTGAGATCCTTCGTTTCACTCAGGATGACAACGTGATTGCTAAAACCAATCGCAAGCAAGGTCAACTCGATGAGGATTAAGTGTTGCAACCAAACTTTCTTTACGTTCTCTTCTCCAGCCTTTGAGCTCTTTCTCGCGTGCAATAGCCTGTTTTATATTTTTGTATTCTTCAAAGTATAATAGTCTGTTACATCTGTATCGTTGGGTAAAGCCGGGGATTGCTCCTTCTTTGTGCTTAGCTATGCGTCTTTGAAGATTATTAGTTACCCCAATGTATACTGCTGTTGCACTCTTATTTCCGACAATATATACCCAATATCGGTACATCGTATGCGGTCCTACTCCTTTGATGCACGCTTACGGTCTACCTCCGAGAGCAGAATCTTACGCAGACGGATAGCCTTAGGTGTTACCTCAACATACTCATCCTCGCGGATATACTCGAGGGCCTCCTCCAAAGAGAAGATCACTGGAGGTGCAATAGATGTCTTCTCGTCAGAACCCGAAGCACGCATATTTGTGAGCTGCTTAGCCTTGGTGACATTTACGGTGATATCATTAGAGCGTGTGTGCTCGCCGATAACCTGGCCGCAGTATACCTGTTCCATAGGCGAGATGAAGAACTTGCCTCGGTCCTGGAGCTTGTCGATAGAGTAGGCGTATGCGGTACCCGTCTCAGAGGCGATGATAGCACCCACAGAGCGGTTCTCAATATCGCCCATCCAAGGCTCGAAGTCCTTGAGACGGTGGGTCATAATGGCCTCGCCCGCCGTTGCCGTGATCATCGTTGAGCGAAGACCAATGATGCCTCGCGATGGGATGATAAACTCGAGGCGTGTACGCTCGTTTGCTGACTCCATATTCACAAGCTGACCCTTGCGACGTGTGGTAAGCTCGATAACGGTACCTGCACAATCGTCAGGACAGTCTACTGTCATCTCCTCAACTGGCTCGCACTTGATTCCGTCAATCTCCTTGGTAATAACTTTTGGCTGGCCTACCTGAAGCTCGTAGCCCTCGCGACGCATAGTCTCGATGAGGACTGAGAGATGCAATACACCACGACCATATACCACGAACGAGTCGGCATTCTGGCCAGGCTCAACACGCAATGCAAGGTTCTTCTCAAGCTCACGGTCGAGACGCTCCTTGATGTGACGTGATGTTACGAACTTACCATCCTTGCCGAAGAATGGTGAGTTGTTGATGGTGAAGAGCATCGACATTGTTGGCTCGTCGATGGCAATAGGTGGAAGTGGCTCGGGATCGGTGAAGTCGCAGATGGTATCTCCAATCTCGAAGCCCTCGATTCCTACCAATGCACAAATCTCGCCACACTCCACACGCTCAGCCTTAGCCTTGCCCAAACCCTCAAAGACCATAAGGTCCTTAATCTTGGTCTTGACAAGCGAACCGTCACGCTTAGCGAGCGTAACATTCTGACCTGCAGTGAGTGATCCGCGGGTAACCTTGCCCACAGCAATACGGCCAACGTATGGTGAGTACTCGAGTGATGTTACAAGCATCTGCACAGTGCCCTCCACGCTCTCAGGCTCTGGAATCTCGTCGATGATAGTGTCGAGAAGTGGACAGATAGAGTCGGTACGCTCTGTTGCAACGTGCGACATCCATCCCTGCTTAGCAGAGCCATAGATGGTCTTATAGTCGAGCTGCTCCTCGGTTGCTCCGAGCGTAAACATAAGGTCGAATACCTGTTCGTTGACAACGTCGGGACGGCAGTTCTCCTTGTCTACCTTGTTGATAACAACGATAGGCTTCTTGCCCAGTGCTAAGGCCTTCTGCAACACAAAGCGAGTCTGTGGCATAGTGCCCTCAAATGCGTCGACAAGCAGGATAACACCGTCGCACATATTCAATACACGCTCCACCTCGCCTCCAAAGTCGGCGTGACCAGGGGTGTCTATAATGTTGATTTTGTAGTCTTGGTAGATCACTGACACGTTCTTCGAGAGGATGGTGATGCCTCGCTCACGCTCGATGTCGTTGTTGTCCATAATCAAATCGCCGCTATGCTCACTCTCACGCAGGAGGTTGCCCTGCATAATCATCTTATCTACGAGTGTTGTTTTACCGTGG
>JAFYQY010000120.1 GCA_017559685.1 Alistipes sp. | reverse complement strand
CTATCGCCGAGGTGTTCCGAGCATACGGATTTGCCTCGATTGAGACCCCTTCGATGGAGAACCTCTCGACCTTGATGGGTAAGTATGGCGAGGAGGGCGACAAACTCCTCTTCAAGATTCTCAACTCGGGCGACTTTGGCGCAAACCTCAACAATGAGGAGGTGCGCTTAGCTCACCGCATCTGCGAGAAGGGTTTGCGTTATGACTTGACCGTTCCGTTTGCTCGCTACGTTGTGCAGCACCAGAACGAGATTACATTCCCATTCAAGCGCTATCAGATTCAGCCTGTATGGCGTGCTGACCGTCCGCAGAAGGGCCGTTACCGTGAGTTCTACCAGTGCGATGTCGATATCATCGGCTCACGCTCGTTGTTGAACGAGGTGGAGTTGATTTCGATTGTTGAGAAGGTATTCTCGAAGCTCGGTATCAACGTAGTATTGAAGCTCAACAACCGCAAGGTACTCTACGGCATTGCTGAGGTTATGGGTCACGCCGACAAGATGATCGACATCACCGTAGCTATCGACAAGCTCGAGAAGATTGGCTTGGATAACGTGAAGGCGGAGTTGGCAGAGCGTGGTATCGAGGCTGAGGCAGTTGCTAAGTTGGAGCCTATTCTCACTTTGAGTGGCTCGACAGCCGAGAAGTTGGCGAAGCTCGAGACTATTCTCGCAGAGAGCGAGACAGGCTTGAAGGGCGTAGAGGAGTTGCGCACCGTATTCGCTTCGGTCGAGGCATTGGGCATCAACTTGGAGGTTGAGTTGGATCTCTCGTTGGCTCGTGGTTTGAACTACTATACAGGCGCTATCTTCGAGGTTAAGGCGAAGGATTTCGCTATCGGATCGATTTGCGGTGGTGGTCGCTACGACAACTTGACAGGCATCATCGGTATGCCAGACGTTTCGGGTGTAGGTATCTCGTTCGGTGCAGACCGCATCTACGACGTTATGGTCGGCTTGAACCTCTTCCCTACCGAGGTTAGCTGCGTAGCGAAGGTGTTGTTCATCAACTTGGGCGAGGCTGAGGCTTTGGCATCGTTGCGTTGCGCTAAGGCGTTGCGTGATAAGGGTATTGCTACTGAGGTTTACCCTGACTCGGCTAAGATGAAGAAGCAGATGGAGTACGCAAACCGTCGTGAGATTCCGTATGTTGTAATCATCGGTAGCAACGAGTTGGCCGAGGGTAAGGCAACCGTTAAGAATATGGCTACAGGCGAGCAGAACCTCGTTTCGTTTGACGAGATTGCTGAGTTTATTAAGTAGTATAAATAGAGTAAATGACAAAGGGTCGCTGCGATTGCAACGACCCTTTAGTTTTATAGTGCAGGCGAATCGAGGTGCGTTATCACACCACTACCCTTTGTGACTCTAATTCTCAAATCGCTCGCCTTGTATTTCGCATCGAAACGAAGTTTAGCAGAACCACCTGTTGTCTCCACCGTCTGCAATAACGAGAACTGGCCACCTCCAAGATTAACCGACACTTCGTAGGTACAGCGTGAGTCCAATCGCCAAGCGATATCCATCTTACCAAACTCTTGCGACTGCTTGAGAGGTATAGTAATCTCCTCACCCTCCTTCAATGCGACAGGAAGAATTGAGGCTACAGGCGAATCGGTAGTTTTATACTTACGGTCAGGATTCTGAGGGTCAATCATCGTGATAGTCTCGACAAGACGTACATCGCTCGATGAAGCAGCGATATAGATATCGAAGAGTCCAGGCTCGATAATATACTTCATATTGCGGTCAAGCATCATAAAGTGTCGAGGTTCAAGCACCATCTTCACGGTTTTTGTCTCGCCCGGCTCGAGTGTTATACGCTCAAATCCACGCAACATTTTCTCGTAGACGGTGATCGAACTTGCTAAATCGTGAGTATAGAGCTGAACAATCTCGTCGCCCTTATATTTACCCGTATTGGTAATATCGAACATCACCTCGAGATTTTCGGTCGGAAGAATACGCTTGCTCGAAAGGCGCAAGTTCGAATATTCGAAAGTGGTATAGCTCAAACCATATCCAAAATCGTAGAGCGTACCCGAAGCTCGGGTCTTCTTACCATTAGGGCCTACTCCCGTGTAGCCGTCAATCTGCGAATTAGGTTTATATGGGAAGTTCATAGGTATTTGACCTACCGTACGAGGGAATGTTACGGAGAGCTTTCCTCCTGGGTTATACTCGCCAAGCAATGTCTGTGCCACAGCCGTACCTCCGTGCGCACCCGGATAGAACGCTTGCAAAATCGCATCGGCATTTCGATCAGCCCAATTTATTGTCAGTGGGCGACCACTAATCAGCACCACAACAAGCGGTTTACCCGTCTTCTTCAACTCCTTGATAAGCAACTCCTGAACAGGAGGCAAGTCGAGACTTGTGCGACTGCGATTCTCGCCACAAGTGCGTATGCAGCCACCAAGCACTGCCACGGCAACATCCGATTTTTCGGCTAGCTTGACCGCCTCGGCAATAGAGGTCAACTCCGCTGCCGTAGGCTCAAAACCGTAAATCTCGGAGTCTGGCCATTGCGAATCTACATAGTCGCAACCTTTGGCATAGAGCACCTCGGCTTTACCCTTAAGAGCAGTTTTCAAACCTTGATACACCGTAACCGATTCGGTTGCCTGCGGGCCGTAGTGTGTATGCGCATAGCTGTCGTTATCGGCATTTGGTCCAACCACCGCCACACGCTTCAACTTCGATGCATCGAGAGGAAGAATGCCACTATTTTTGAGCAATACGAGAGACTTCTGTGACGCTTCGAGAGCAATTTTATTGTTCTCCACGCCATTAACCTCAACATCGGCTCGAGCCATATCCTCCTTGCTACTATATGGTTTATCGAAGAGTCCAATCGTAAATTTCACACGCAATATATCTCGTACACGCTCGTCGATTGTAGCCATCGAGATTATCCCTTCCTGAACCAACTCACGGAGTGGCAAGATATAGCTATCGGGCGAACGAAATGTACAACGAACATTCAATCCTGCCTCGACACTTTGACGCACCGAATCCTTCATACTGTCCGACGTTAGGTGCTTCATATGAAGATACTCCACAGCATCGGAGTCCGATACAACATACCCCTTAAAACCGAAGTCTGTACGCAAGCGGTCGTACAACCAGTACCTACTACCCTGAATAGGCTCACCATCATAGTCGTTGTACGAACTCATCGCACCCATCAACCCTGCACGCTGAATAACCTCACGCCAAGGGTACATATGGATATTTTCGACCGAGTGCGGCGACTCGTGAGGGTCGGTACGTGCCATACCCTCACGTGCACCTTTGCAATTCGAATATATAGCAAAGTGTTTAGCTGTAGAGGCAACCTTGCCGTCCTCCTGCAAACCCTTTACCATCTGCACGCCAAGCTCCGCAACAAGGAACGGATCCTCGCCATATATCTCCTCGTAGCGTCCCCAACGCTGATCACGACCAACGTCAAGAATAGGTGCATAGACATTGGTATATCCGAGCAGTCGAGCCTCCTCGCCAGTAATTCGTCCGACATTGCGAATAAGCGCCTTATCCCAAGTCGAACCCAAGCCTAGCTGTGTAGGAAAGTTTGTTGCCTTGTAAGCCTCGACACCACGAATACCCTCATCGGTAAAGTCGACAGGGATACCCAATCGGGTCTGCTCGACAAAGAATCGCTGCACCTCATTCAAAGCCCAAGCGTGCTTGCTTGCAGGCCAAATATAGGGGCTCTCGGTGGTGAGCGGTGCAGTCCAACCTCTAAACGAGTTAAGATGCTCGTCGATAGCGCCGACACCATCCTTCCAGATCTTATTTTTCCACTCGGGAGTCGGAAGTTGATCTTGCAGCACTCGGCGATAGCCATAGAGAGTAGCCATTTGGCAGGTCTTCTCGTCGAGAGTCATCTGCGAGAGCAAATCTTCGATACGTGCATCGAGGTCAGCCTTTGGATTCTCGTAGACATCCATTTTGCCATTTTTGTTAAAATCAATCCAGCCTTTGTGATAGATTTTCGGCGCAGCATCTACGCAAAACGGCACGACAACTAAAAGCAACAGCAAGATTTTCGTCCTATTCATAGTCATATATTTTGATTGTTTCTATTTACTTGTCTACAAATATACAAAAATAAATTGTATATTTGCAACACAATAGAGAGCAGAATTATGAACATTGTCAAGAGATTATACAACTGGGTTTTGTCGTGGAGCGAGTCGAAATGGGGCGCATTGGCACTCTTTATTTTTGCATTCGCCGAGTCCTCGTTCTTCCCAATTCCACCCGATGTGTTGCTCATAGCGCTCTGCATCGGCACTATCGCAAAGTCTTTCCGTTTTGCGGCGATATGCCTTGTAGGCTCGGTCTTGGGCGCTTTGGTAGGCTACGCTATCGGTCACTTTGCGTGGATAGCAGCCGATGGTAGCAATACCGCATTGGCGGAGTGGTGCTACGCACACCTCTTCTCTGTGGAGAAGTTCAACGAGGTGAAGGCGTTGTACGACGAGTGGGACTTCTGGGTTGTATTTACCGCAGGTTTTACACCGCTGCCATACAAGTTATTTACCATTACGGGCGGTCTATTCGGCATCAACTTGCCGATGTTCATCGTGGCGTCGGTCGTGTCTCGTGGTTTGCGATTCTTCCTTATCGCAGGTTTGATTTGGAAGTTCGGTGCACCTATCAAGAGCTTTATCGACAAGTATTTCAACTGGTTGGCTATCGCATTTACCGTGTTGTTGATTGGCTCGTTTATTTTGATAGGCAAGTTCTTGTAAGCCATTAGCTTTTAGCCATTGGCCATTAGCTTTTAATAATAATCGCCTCGCAGAAAAACTGCGAGGCGATTCTTCGATTGTATCACCACCTATTAAAGACCTCCAGTAAGGAGTGCAAACAAAAGGGCAATAACAATAAATATTACCGCCCACAAGATTCTTTTGCTATCCGAGCCCTTAGCCTTTGCGACTACTTGCACAGCCTCTTGCTCAGATGCTGCCAATGTTGCAGATAGCGAGCCTGTAGTACGATTGAACGAGAGAACAACATAGGTGTCTGATGTCACCATACATTTTGCACTGCGAATCGAGCACTTAAATACCAATTCGCAAGGCTCATCAACCTCCAACACAATTCTACCACCTCTTCCTACATAACCGATCAGCTCATCATTCTTGTAGATATTTACATCTGGATTAGCTGCAAATGGTTCGGTGTAACCTAGTACTGTTACCTTCATAATTTTATAAGTTTTAGGTTTGCTCATCAGCCTCTGATGTGCGGTTATTACAAAAAGAAAGTGTGAGGCCGATTAGTTTATCAGAATGGAGGCTCTGGTAAGCCCTTACAACAAATAAACAATACCCCACACCCGTATTCAAGCGTAGGGCAACGAAAGTGCCACAACACCAAATACACGGTGACGAGTGTGTTGCTATCCTTGTTGTAATTGAAATTTACCAGATTTCCATTCAAGGATAAAAGCTAATACACTTTCATCATAATATGTCTACAGCCCGAAGACTGCACTACAAATATAGAAATTTATTTTTGAACAAGCAAAAAAAGTCGGCAATTAGATGGCAATGAATAACATTGAATGACATGCGTTCGCTAGCGCTCACTGAATGACATTGAATAACAAAAAGCCGACTTGTCATTAAGCAATCTTTGATTGCGCTGCCATTGTATGCCATTAAGGGCGAAGCCCGAATGTCATTAAATGCCATTTATAATTTCTCCCCAAAAAAAACTTTTCATTTTTAATTTTTAATTTTTACCTTTGCAATAGTTGTAAGTTTTTCAAAACTTCAAAATCGTCGATGATTGAGAAAATTTTGTGCGTTGCAAGGCGACAAATACGCAGCATAGTCGATCTATGTGAGGAATTTGGCGACCGCAACAAGGTGCAAAATTTACCAATCAGAACGATTTTCGTACCAAAAGCTAATTAGTATGAAACACTTTGCGCTTATAGGTTTTCCGCTGGGACACTCGATGTCGGCCGCATACTTTCTCGACAAATTCTCGAGAGGGGGTATCGATGCGGAGTATTCGCCACTCCCAATGGAGAGGGTTGAAGATATCCTACCCCACTGCGCCAAGCTCTCGGGTTTCAACGTAACCATACCCCACAAGCAGGCGATAATGCCACTGCTCGCCGAGATTAGCGAGGAGGCAAAGGCAGTAGGTGCGGTAAACTGTGTGAAGGTGTGCGAAAATGGTCGATTGGTGGGCTACAACACCGACGTAATAGGTATTCGCAAAACGTTAGATGGTATCAATCTCGAGGGTGCAAAGGCCATCGTACTCGGTACGGGCGGTGCTTCGAAGGCTGTGCAGTATGTTCTGCGTGAGGGCGGTGCGGAGGTTGCCGTTGTCTCTCGCTCGCAGGGCGTAGCCGACTTGACATACGCCGATTTGACCGAGGAGCTGATTCGCAACTGCGACATCATCGTAAACGCCACACCAATAGGGATGTTTCCAGATATGTATGACGCACCCGAATTACCCTACTCGGCACTCTCGGCAAAGCACACACTTTTCGACTGTGTCTACAACCCTCGCATAACCGAATTCTTGAAGCGAGGAGCCGAGCAGGGCGCACATATCCTCGACGGCTTGACAATGTTCGAAACTCAAGCCGAAGCCTCGTGGGAGATTTGGAATCAGTAAGTAGTTGTTTCGAGTTCTCCACTCTCTGCTACTCTCGTATTCGCAGTAGTGTTTTTGCCTGTTTGAAATTATCCTCGGCAACCATCAACTTTGCACGAATAACCCCGGGATAGAGTGTCGCCATATATACATTCTCTATCCACGCACGTATGCCTGCGCACGCAAGGATATTTTTCGCCATTTCGGCCTCGACCGCCGTATTGTACTCGGCAACAACAATCATCTCGTCAACCAACATAAGCCCACCCTTTAGATCCGAAAAAACTATAACTTTTTTTCGATACGCTACAACAAAAACCACGCCCAAACAAACGGATAACGGATAACGGAAAACGGATAACTAAAAATCGAAAAAGTTTTCCGCTTTCAGCTTTCAGTTTTCCGTTTTATTTCTTATCTTTGTAGGTAGCAAATTAGGACTATATTATGAGCGGTTTCGTACACCTACACACCCACACCCAATACTCTCTCCTCGACGGACAGGCGAGCGTCAAAAAACTCGTAGATAAGGCTATCGGCGACGGTATGCCTGGTATCGCTATTACCGACCACGGTAATATGTTCGCTATCAAGGAGTTTATGAACTATGTGGGCAAGGTGAACAAAGGCCGCAAGGGCGAAGGATTGACGCCTTTCAAGCCGATTATCGGTTGCGAGGTCTATGTTGCTCGCCGCACCCTCGACCAGAAGAATGACAAGATCGATCTCGGAGGTTACCACCTCATTCTCTTGGCCAAGAACTTCAAGGGTTACAAAAACCTTATCAAGATAGTATCGAAGGCGTGGACTGACGGTTTCTATGGTCGTCCTCGTACCGACCGTGCAGAGCTCGAAAAGTACCGTGAAGGTCTAATCTGCTGTTCGGCTTGCTTGGGTGGTGAGATTCCGAAGCTCATTACCGAGGATGATTTAGCAGGCGCTGAGGAGGCTGTATTGTGGCACAAGGATATGTTCGGAGAGGATTACTACTTGGAGTTGCAGTTACACAAGGCGACCGTCGAGCGAGCCAACCACGAGGCATACGAGATGCAGTGCAAGGTTAATCAGCACCTGGTGCAGCTCGCACGCAAGCACAATATCGGTTTGGTCTGCACCAACGACGTACACTTCGTGGATGAGAAGGATGCCGAGGCTCACGATCGACTTATCTGCTTGAGCACAGGCAAAGATCTCGATGATCCGAAGCGTATGCTCTACTCGAAGCAGGAGTGGATGAAGACCACAGCCGAGATGGAGGCTATCTTCGGAGAGTACCCCGATGCACTCGAGAATACGGTATCTATCTGCGACAAGGTGGAGCACTACTCTATCGACCACGCACCGATTATGCCCGTCTTCCCTATCCCTGCCGAGTTCGGCACCGAGGAGGAGTATCGTGCACGCTTGACCGAGGAGGATCTCTTCAACGAGTTTACCCGCAACGAGAAGGGCGAGGTTGTGATGGACGAGGAGTCCGCAAAGAAGAAGATTGAGAAGCTTGGCGGTTACGACAAGCTCTACCGAATAAAGTTCGAAGCCGACTACTTGGCAAAACTCGCAATGGAGGGTGCTGAGAAGCGATATGGCGCACCACTCTCGGAGGAGGTGAAGGAGCGTCTCGACTTCGAGCTCTACATTATGAAGACGATGGGTTTCCCTGGCTACTTCCTTATCGTACAGGACTTTATCCGTGCGGCACGTGAGGAGTTGAACGTCTGGGTAGGCCCTGGTCGTGGTTCGGCTGCAGGTTCGGCCGTGGCATACTGTCTCGGAATTACGCAGATCGACCCTATCAAGTACGACTTGCTGTTCGAGCGATTCTTGAACCCTGACCGTATCTCGTTGCCCGATATCGATATCGACTTCGACGACGAAGGTCGTGGACGAGTGCTCGATTGGGTAACCAAGAAGTACGGCAAGGAGAAGGTGGCACACATCATCACCTACGGTACTATGGCTACCAAGATGGCGTTGAAGGATGTGGCACGTGTACAGAAGTTGCCACTCTCGGAAAGCGACCGTCTTTGCAAGTTGATACCGGACAGAATCACCGACCCAAAGGATAAGGATAAGCAACTCAAGATTAACCTTACAAACGCTATCAACGCTGTACCTGAGTTGCAGCAGGCGGAGAATTCGGACGACCCTATTATGCGTGAAACAATCAAGTATGCACGTG
>JAFYQY010000119.1 GCA_017559685.1 Alistipes sp. | reverse complement strand
GTTAGCGAACTTCACGGCATCCTTCTCGGTGGTCATAACCACAGCACCAGGATGTTGCTCGAGGATGTCCATTATCTGCTTCAAATCGCTCACTCTGTAGGAGTGGTGGTCATCCATCTTGAGCGATGCCACAACCTTATAGCGCTGCTCCAAACCTCTGATGAACGCCTCGTTATCGCCAATACCCGATAGAGCTACAACTTTTGAGCCGTGTTCTACCGTACTCTCTACATCTGCAAAAACCGAGCAAGGAGGCGAAGGTTGCATACGAGAAAAGAAGATGTCCTGCGACGCCTTCTTTATAAGCCAATTATGACGCTCTCGCATATTGATAGGCTTCATCGTCTCGGGGCACTTGGTCACGATGAAATATTGCGCTCTGTAGAGCGAAGATTTAACATCACGAAGCTTTCCGTATGGGAGCAGATGATCGTGCTCGATAGGTCGGCTATAATCCTCGATGATGATATTTACCAACGGAGTGATATAACGATGCTGGAAACCATCGTCCATAATAATCATATTGACATCGGGGAACTCCTCTCTAATGCGACGTACACCCAAAACTCGTTTTTCGCACACTACCACCGTAACATCGGGAAATTTGCGCTTCATCTGCAATGGCTCGTCGCCCACATCACGATAGGTATCATCGACCTCGACAACTCTATAGCCCCTTGTAGCACGGCCATAGCCACGAGAGAGAATTGCAACATTGTATTGTTGTGAGTAGTGCTCTACGAGCATCTCCACGGCAGGGGTCTTACCTGTTCCGCCAACCGTAATATTTCCTACGCAGATAATCGGAATGTCGAACTTCTCGCTAGGGATGATATTGCCATCAAACAACATATGGCGCAGTTTTACTCCCGCTCCATACAAACCTGACGCTATTTTAAGCAATAGTTCCTTCATCTCGTTACGTTAGTTTACCACTACGATATATTGCATACCAAAGATAGAACAAATTTATCCGTTCTGCAAATTTTAACGCCGACATTTTTTGTCAAAAGCGTTTTTTACGATGCTTTACTTCAATTTAACAGGAACAACAGGAGATTTTGCCTTGTTATAGAGCATATTAGTAACTCTTACATCCAAGACATCGGTACCTTTCTTCACATTTACGACAGAGGCAGAGTGACCCCAGATAGCAACCTCTCGATTGTTCTCCCAACGCAATGAGAATGGCAACGACGAGTGGTTTGTAAACTTAACCTTCATCGAGTTGCCTCGCTCCTCGATAACCTCGGCCGAGATACACGACTTGAAAAGTTCGGTAAGCAACTCCTCGGTACCAATCAACATATTGTTGCGATAGGCGATTGTACGGCGCTCGTCGAGAGCCTTGCGGATAGACTTCTCGTCACACTTCTTCGCCAAAATAAGCGTCATATTGCGGAAATACTCCTTACCAGCATTCGGATAGTAGAGCGAGGTCGTAGTGTGAACATCCGAGCTCGACATCGGTGCATAACCCTTATTGACGCAAAAATCTATAAGACTGCTAAATATTTGATAGCTGTTAGCCACCTCTATACCGTCGATAAGTCCCTTTGCGTGGAAATCCTCGCAATGCTTAGGCATTGTAGTTGCGGTCTCCTTGGTGTATTGAGGGTGGTTATGCATAATGAAAGCACCCTGCTTGCGAGCATTACGAATCGAAGTCTCGAGATCGGGATCGTAAATCGCATTATTATCCTTCGTAAAAATAGCGTTGTAGTCACCCAACTTACCACGGGTAATCTCCACGCCACGCACCACCATAATGCCGAGCTCGTCGCCTCGCTTCTTTGCCGAGTCGTAGATTACGTTGAAGTCCACGAGAATACCTCGAGGGTCGGGGTTTGTATTCAAGACGTTGGTATTCACCGCATACTTCTCACCTCGCAAATCCTCACGGATATAATCTTTCATATAGTGATAGATTACTCGCTCGGTGCGACGGTACTCCATATGGTCGGTTACTGCAATGATATCCAAACCATCAGTCCACGCCTCCTCAACACGCAAGGCCGGTGTAACCTCGCCATCCGAGAAGATTGAATGGGTATGGAAGTCAGCCTTGTAGACATTGTAGCCCTTTACCTTTGGGATAACAATCTCATTTCGCTGATTGCGAGTTTGGTTAAGCACCTTATGAACTGTAGCCCACTGAGCCGAAGCTGTTACCACCTCGCCAAGGATCAAAATTGCCGAAAGAATGAAAAATTTATTCAGTTTCATAGAGTTGATTTGTTGCAGTTAAACTTTTAATTTTTACAAATTTACGATATTTTTTGCTGTAAAGCAAACTGCTAACGAGATAAATGTTTGCAATTTTTCGCCATTTGTTGTAATTTTGTGGATATGAAACGAATTATATACTCAATAGTCGCTATTTTTTCTCTGCTCCCACTCTTTACAGCCTGCTCGTCGAGCGAGGCTCAGCACGAGGTCGAGGAGAAGAGACTCTTCGATATTAACATCGCAGGCTACACCATCGAGCGCAAAGAGATTGCAAGGGGTGAGTCGTGGGGAAAAATTCTCAACAGCTACGGCATAGGCTCGCAAAAACTTGCACGTCTCGACCAGCTCACCAAGGATATTTGTCCTCTGCGCACAATTCGTGCAGGCAAGCACTACACAACCTTCACACGTCAGGATTCGACCTCGGTCATTCTCGACCACCTCGTCTACGAGAAAACTCTCGTGGACTATGTCGTATTCTCGTTTGTGGGCGATTCGGTGGCTGTGCGTGAAGGTCAGCGAGAGGTAAAAATTGAGCGCAAAAAGAGTTCGGCAACAATCTCGTCGTCGCTCTGGGGCGCAATTATGGAGGCAAAACTCCCCTACTCCCTCGCCGCCGAGATGGAGGATATCTATCAATGGACAGTCGATTTCTTCGGCATTCAGCAGGGCGATAGCTTCACCGTCATCTACGACGAGAAGTTCCTCGATACTCTTTCGGTGGGCGTAGGTCGTATATGGGGTGCCAAGTTTACCCATCGTGGCAAAGACATCTACGCTATTCCGTTCGAGCAGGGTGGCAAGTTGCAATATTGGGAGGCCGACGGCGGCTCATTGCGCAAGCAGTTGCTGAAAGCCCCGCTCAAGTTCACCCGCATCTCGTCGAAGTTCTCGAATGCTCGTCTGCACCCCGTAACCAAGAAGGTGCGACCACACCACGGCGTAGATTATGCAGCCCCTGCAGGAACACCTGTGCGTGCTGTGGCGGATGGCGTCGTAACGGTAAAGACTCGTAAGAAGGCGGATGGCAATATCCTCAAAATCAAGCACCCGGGCAACCTTTCATCGGGTTATCTCCACCTGCAGAAATTCGCCAAGGGCATAAATGTAGGCTCGAAGGTGTCGCAGGGTCAGGTTATCGGATACGTCGGTAACACCGGTTACTCGACAGGCCCACACCTCGACTTCCGTCTCTGGAAGGGCAATTCGGCAATCAATCCATTGAACGTTCCACAGAAGCCCGCTGAGCCAATCTCGAAGGATAATAAGGAGCGTTTCGAGAGAGTTAAGGAGCGCATTATGGCGGAGTTGGAGGGCGAAGTACCCGACTCGATGAAGGTTACTAACCTCGCAAACTTTTAAGGTATGATCGATAAGCGCATTGTAGATTTCATCAAGCGTCATCACGTGCTCACTCTCGCCACCGCAACGTGCGAGGGTGTACCCTACTGCGCAGCCTGCTTCTACGCCTACGACAAGGAGCGCAACCGACTCATATTTACATCTGACGATACAACCAACCACGCACAGCAGATGCTACAAAATGCGAATGTCGCCATCGGCATAACACTCGAGACTCGCATCGTAGGCAAGGTACAGGGTGTGCAGATTTGTGGCACCGCACAAAGGGGCGACGAGGAGGATAAGCGACTCTACATCAAGCGTTTCCCATACGCAGCGCTTGCACCGTTGAATATCTGGGCTGTCGAGCCTTCGTTTATAAAATTGACCGACAACACGCTCGGTTTTGGAAAGAAGTTGATATGGAACAACCAAGAGTAGGAGTTATAATCGTTGCCGGAGGTAGTGGCAAGCGAATGGGAGGTGCGCTTCCCAAGCAGTTCTCGTTGGTGGGCGGACAACCTATTTTGGCTCGCACCATAAACGCCTTCCGCAAGGCGTTGCCAGCATCACGCATCGTGGTGGTATTACCTGCCGAGTATATCGATTTCTGGAAGAATCTATCGGCTCGCTTCGAGGTGGCAAAGCACTCTATCGTAGAGGGCGGAGCGGAGCGATTCT
>JAFYQY010000118.1 GCA_017559685.1 Alistipes sp. | reverse complement strand
GGCGCTTTTTAGTTTTTATGAGGTAGTTAGAAAGAGGTTTTTGTCCTTTGTTAATCTCCTCCAACTTCAAAATCGTAAATGATTAGCCCTCCACCCAAAAATTCATTTTAAGGAGGTAGTTGCAAGGCAAACACGGAGCCGAGTGCGCAGCATACTATGGCGTATGTGAGCAACTCGGCTACCGAAGTTTAACGAAGCAAATGCCCCTTAAAATAATTTTTTAAGCTTAACTGTGAAGTGACGCATCAACTCAGTCTCCCAAACAATCTCCACACCACGAGTAATCTCGTCGCGACGGTCAAATACATTCTTCAACGCAGCAGCGATTACGCGCATATGGTTGTCGGTATAGACACGACGTGCGATGCAAAGACGGAGAAGATCAAGACCGCCGAAACGGTTCTCACGAGTTACAGGATCACGGTCAGCAAGGATATAACCAATCTCGCAACCACGAACACCTGCCTCGAGGTAGAGCTCGATAGCGAGAGTCTGCGCTGGGAACTCCTCCTTTGGCACCTTAGTGAGCACCTTGTCGGCATCTACGAAGATGGCGTGACCACCCACAGGGCGCTGATAAGGGATGCCATACTCGTCGAGAAGGCCAGCAAGGAACTCTACCTGATGAATACGAGTCTCGAGGTTGTCGAACTCGGTATTCTCGTCGAGACCTACAGCGAGAGCCTCCATATCACGACCATTCATACCACCGTATGTGAGGTAACCCTCGAATGGGATACAGAAGCGCTTTGCACCCTCGTACCAATCCTCGTGGCGAGTAGCTATAAAGCCACCCATATTTACGATACCGTCCTTCTTTGCCGACATTGTCATACCGTCTGCCAATGAGAACATCTCGAGAGCGATCTCCTTGATTGTCTTATCGGCATAGCCCTCCTCACGTGTCTTGATGAAGTAGGCATTCTCAGCAAAACGAGCCGAGTCGAGCACTACACGCTTGCCATACTTGTCGGCAATAGCACGCACCTCACGCAGGTTCTGCATCGAAACAGGCTGACCACCTGCAGTGTTGTTGGTGATGGTTACGATGATGAAAGGCACATTCTCGTGGTGCTCAGCCAATGCCTTCTCCAACTTCTTAGGGTCTACGTTACCCTTGAAAGGAATCTCGAGCTGAGTATCCTTAGCCTCGTCGATAGTGCAGTCGAGGGCTGTAGCCTTGCGGCTCTCAATATGTCCCTTAGTGGTATCGAAGTGCGAGTTGCCAGGAACAATCGAGCCTGCCTTTACGAGGTGCGAGAACAATACGTTCTCGGCAGCACGACCCTGGTGAGTAGGGATAACATACTCGAAGCCTGTAATCTTATTGATTGTCTCCTTGAGGTGGAAGAACGAAGCCGAGCCTGCGTAGCTCTCGTCGCCCATCATAACGGCTGCCCACTGGCGGTCGCTCATTGCACCTGTACCCGAGTCGGTGAGGCAGTCGATATAGACCTGCTCCGAACGGAGTTGGAAGAGGTTATAATCGGCCTCTTTCATCCACTGCTCTCGTTCCTCACGAGTGCTCTTCTTGATTGGCTCCACCATCTTGATGCGCCACGATTCTGCAAAAGGTAATTCCATATTAGTTTTAGGTTTTTAGGTTTATAAAATGTTTTATTTTTGTCTGTTAATAGCCAACTATCGAACTTGTATAATGTCGCCAGAAGTAGTGATTCTTATAACTACGCACCGCATTGCGTGGTACATATATCTTCAGCCCCGAAGCGTGATTTTCAAATGCGTGGTCGATATTAGCAGGCACCGACGACTTGAAATAGATACTTGTCAAACGACTGCAAGAAGAGAACGCCTCTCGATCAATCTCCTTGACGCTGCTCGGAATAGTTATGGTAGGCAATGCCCAGCAGTGCGAGAATGCCCAGCTACCGATTGTACGAAGCGACGACGAGAGAGTCACATCGGCAAGGCTTGTACAGTTGGCAAACGACTCGTAACCAATCAAATATACGCTATTAGGAATATTAAGGGTTGTAAGTCCTCGGCACTCCTTGAAGGCTGCCGGACCAATTCGCTGCAAGCCCTCGTTGAGCGTAAGCGAGGTTATATTGCTACACCTCTCGAATGATGAGCAACCGATACTAATGACACTACTTGGAATGGTTACACTATTGAGGTTCTGGCAACCGTAGAATGCATTATCTCGGATGTAATGCACTCCGTCAGGAATAACCAAATCGGTTACGGGAGCGCCATTCAAACAGAGCTTTGCTCGATGGTTGAAAGGAGAGGCTGTGCAGTTCTGGAACTCTATACCACACCACGCAGCAAGGTCAGAGATGTGCACCTCGAGCAAACCTTTACAGTTGGCAAACGCCTCAGGGGCAATAAACTCAACACCGCTACCTATAGTGATGGTCTTAAGGTTCTTACACTTCTCAAATGCACGAGAATGGATTTTCTTTACGCTGTTAGGGATAGTAACCTTTGTCAACTTGCTTGCATCGTAAAATGCCTGCGAGCCGATAATCCTCACGCCCTCGCCAATCTTAGCCTCGGTGAAGTAGCTCTCCCTGAACACCTTATCCTTGCCAAATCCATCTGGAATATCGCAATTTACCTCCAATTTACCTCCACACTCCAAAAATGGATACTCGCCAAATTTCTTCACGCTTTTAGGGATGACCATACGCTCGACACCTTCGCAAAAGGCGAATGCGTGCGTACCAATTTCGGTTACACCATCCAAGATAATCACACTCTTGAGATTTTCGCAATCGCAGAATGCCTGGACATCGATAGTTTTTACCGAGCCGGGGATAACAACGCTCTTCAAACTCGAGCAGCCATAGAAGGCATTCCAGCCGATTTCGGTTGCGTGGTCGGGCACCTCAAAGTTTGGTGTCAACCAGCAGAATTCACGCTTCACCTTATCGAAGAATGTGGTGCTTTCGCCATAGAGCCCTTCGTGCTTCGAGCTAATTACAAAGCCATATATAACCATTGTAAGCACTACTACAAAGGCAACCGAGAGTGATACGATTAGCTTTAGATTTTTCTGAAAAAAGTTAGGGTTTGTGGTTTCAGTCATATTTTTAACTATTTGTCTATTACAGATTTGCAAACTGTTTGAGTTGGGCAATCTCCTGCGCCCAAATCTCCTCGTTCGGAGTCTCGAGCGTGAGCGGCATCTCCTCGAAGAGAGACGACTGCGCAATAAAGCGGAAGCAGTCCCAGCCGATAAAGCCCTCACCCAATGAGGCGTGGCGATCGACGTGCGAGCCGAGCGGCTTCAACGCATCATTGAGGTGCATACCTCGCAGATACTTCAAGCCGATGATATTATCCACCTGCGCAAAGGTCTTCTCGCAAGCCTCCTTGCTCGAGAGATCGTAGCCCGCAGCGAAGGTGTGGCAGGTGTCGATGCAGAAGCCGACACGAGACTTATCCTCGACCTTGTCGATGATGTGTGCGATATGCTCCCACGCAAAGCCGAGGTTTGAGCCTTGACCTGCGGTATTCTCGATAACTGCCGTTACACCCGACGTGCGGTCGAGAGCCATATTTATAGACTCGGCGATGCGGTCGAGCGATATCAACGAGGTAATCTTGCCGAGGTGACTTCCTGGGTGGAAGTTCAATCTATCCAAGCCGAGAGCCTCGCAACGAGCCATCTCGCCAAAGAATGCCTCACGAGACTTCTCCAACCCCTCACGCTCGGGGTGTCCGAGGTTAATGAGGTATGAATCGTGCGGAAGAATCTGCTTTGCCGTATATCCGCACTCCTCGCACGCAGCCTTGAAGCGGTCGCACTGCTCTGCTGTAAGAGCAGGAGCGAGCCACTGACGCTGATTTTTGGTAAAGAGCGCAAAGGCGGTTGCTCCTATCGCTTTTGCATTGTGCGGAGCATTCTCAACACCACCCGATGCGCTTACGTGTGCACCAAAATATTTCATCAAGAGTTAAAAATTAAAAATGCAAAATTAAAAAATTAGCCGTTCGCTTTTCAGCTTACCAAAATCGTAAATGATTAGGCTATTTTTGTACGAAGCAAGGTAGCAAAAGCGGAGCATACTTTGGCGTATGTGAGCATTTTGCCATCCGCCGATTCGTGCAAAAAGAGCCAATCAGAACGATTTTAGCTATACTAGGCCTTCAACGTTACCATCTTCTGCAAGGCGAATATTTACCGCCTGTGGTGTCTTGCTCAAACCTGGCATACGCATAATATCGCCAGCAAGAACTACAACAAAGCCACTACCTGCGTTGAGTTCGATATCCTTAATCTTGAGAGTGAAGCCCTCGATACTACCATACAACTTAGCATCGCCACTGAACGAGTACTGAGTCTTTGCAATGCAGACAGGGAGGTTACCCATACCCCACTTCTCGAGCAAAGCAATCTCCTTCTGCGCCTTGAGGCTAAGCTCAACCGAGCCTGCGCCATAAACCTTCTTGGCAACCTTCTCGATCTTCTCCTTGATGCTATCCTCGAGCTCGTAAGCGTAGTTGAGCGGTGCCGATGGCTGATTCTCGATGAGATCGACTGCAGCCTCTGCCAACTCGACAGCTCCTGCACTACCCTCAACGTATGCGTTGTTGATTACGCAGCGAACGCCCATCTCGGCGCAGTGCTCCATAACCATAGCAATCTCCTCCTCGGTGTCGCTTGCAAAGCGGTTAAAACATACCAAAACGGTCTGTCCGAACTTCTGCAAATTGGCAACGTGGCGATCGAGGTTAGCAAAACCCTTCTTCAAGCCCTCGGCGTTTGGCAACTTAATCTCTTTCTCGTCTACACCACCGTGCATCTTGAGTGCGAGAGTCGAAGCCACCAATACGGTAAGGTCTGGCTTCAAGCCCGCCTGACGACACTTAATATCGAAGAACTTCTCGGCACCGAGGTCTGCACCAAAGCCAGCCTCAGTAACGGTGTAGTCCGACCACGACATCGCCATACGGGTTGCAATAACAGAGTTACAGCCGTGTGCGATATTAGCAAATGGTCCACCGTGGATAATCACAGGGTGATGCTCGGTAGTCTGCACGAGGTTCGGGTTAATAGCATCCTTCAAAAGTGCCACGATAGCGCCCGTAACGCCGAGATCCTCAACTGTGAACGGAGTATCGTCGTAGCGCACACCAAGTACGATGCGGCCGATACGAGCATACAAGTCGTCGATATTGCGAGCAAGGCACAAGATAGCCATAATCTCCGATGCAGGAGTGATATCGAAGCCTGTTTCGGTTGGGATACCGTTTACCGAACCACCGAGTCCCGATACGATATTACGCAACGAACGATCGTTGATATCGAGCACACGTCGCCACATAACCTTCTTCAAGCCCACCTGCTTTGAGCGATTGTGGTAGAGATAGTTGTCGAGCAGCGCTGCGATAAGGTTGTTTGCCGAAGTTACGGCGTGGAAGTCGCCCGTAAAGTGGAGGTTGATATCCTCCGAAGGCAACACCTGAGTATAGCCACCTCCTGTTGCTCCACCCTTCATACCAAAGCAAGGTCCCAACGATGGCTCACGCAATGCAATCATAGCACGCTTGCCGATACGGTTGAGTCCCATACCCAAGCCGATACTTACGGTTGTCTTACCTACGCCCGCTTTGGTTGCGGTAATAGCGGTTACCAAGATAAGATGGCTCTTTTTAGCCTTCTTGTCGTCAATGAGTTTGTACGGAATTTTTGCGATGTGCTTACCGTAGTTAAACACCTCTTCCTCGGGAAATCCCACCTTAGCAGCGATCTCTCGAATATCCTGCAACTTGACAGAACGAGCAATTTCGATATCAGATTTCATAGTTTATATTATTTAGTTTTATCCTATTTTTTCGTTTTTTGCCATAATACTCTACAAATATACGAAATTTATTCTATATTTGTATGTTCAATTCGACTACAAACAATAAAAAAATAACATTATGAAGAGATTTTTTACACTTTTTACCGCATCGGTATTCGCTTGCATAGGTATAGCAAGCGCACAGGCAACAGTTGAGTCGGCTACCCCACAGGAGCAGGTTACATTTGCCAACGAGATTAAGACCGAGAAAGAGGCTCCCGCTTTCAAGAGCGAGGCTCAGATTAAGGCCGAGAAGGCTGCTGTACGCAAGGAGCGCAACACCATCGAGTTCAACGCAACCCTCAACGGCTCGCTCGCTCACTTCAACACCTACTGGCGTAAGGTGAACGGTAACACCAACTCGTTGACCGGCGTTGGTAACATCCTCTTTACCCACAACTACACAAAGGAGAAGTTTACAATCGGCACAAAGGTTACTGGCAAGCTCGGTTATACCTACAACTTCCTTCCTGAGAGCGAGGGCGGAAGCGCAGTAACAAAGAGCCAGGATGAGTGGTTTGTACAGACTGCTCCTGCCTACAAAATCTCGAAAGATTGGAATGTAGGAGGTTCGCTTTCGTTGCGTTCGCAGTTTGCTAACGGATACAATGGCGACGGCAAACTCACAAGTATGGGCTTTGCTCCTGCATACCTCACTCTTGCTGCAGGTTTCACATACGTTTGTCCAAGCGCTAAGT
>JAFYQY010000011.1 GCA_017559685.1 Alistipes sp. | reverse complement strand
GTAATACATTTTTCTGAATTAGCAATAGATTTGTTAAAAATATCGAATCCGTTCACAAGGTTGACAAAATGTTAATAAGTGCGACATCGGACATATCTCCTATTATAATAGGAAGTTGTACCTTTGAAGCGTAAATGTGATAACTCAAAAAACAATTATACAACAAGGAAAAAATTAGATGTAGTACTCGGACTCCAGTGGGGTGACGAGGGTAAAGGTAAGGTTGTCGATGTGTTGACTCCTAATTATCAGGCTATTGCACGTTTTCAGGGTGGTCCAAATGCTGGTCACTCGTTGAAGTTCGAGGGTAAGAGCTTTGTGTTGCACACAGTTCCTTCGGGAATCTTCCGTGACGAGGCTATGAACATTATCGGTAACGGTGTTGTTATCGATCCTGTAATTCTCGCTGAGGAGATTGCTGATATCGAGAAGATGGGTGTGGACGTATCTAGGCATATGGTTATCTCGAAGCGTGCTCACCTTATTTTGCCTACCCACCGTATGCTCGACGCTGCGAGCGAGGCTGCTAAGGGTAAGACTAAGATTGGTTCGACTTTGAAGGGTATCGGCCCAACTTATATGGATAAGACAGGCCGTAACGGTTTGCGTGTTGGCGATATCTTGATGCCTGATTTCGAGGAGCGCTACAACCGCTTGAAGGCAAAGCACGAGGAGATGCTTCGTCAGTACGCTTATCAGTACGACATTACCGCTTATGAGCAGGAGTGGTTCAAGGGTATTGAGGCTATGCGTAAGTTCCAGTTCGTGGATAGCGAGCAGATGGTGAACGAGGCGCTCAATAGCGGCACTTCGATTTTGGCTGAGGGTGCTCAGGGTTCGTTGCTCGATATCGACTTCGGTACATACCCTTATGTAACATCGTCTAACACACTTTGCTCGGGTGTTTGTAATGGTTTGGGCGTTGCTCCAACCCGCATCGGCAATGTGTACGGTATCTTCAAGGCGTACTGTACTCGTGTGGGTAGTGGCCCATTCCCAACTGAGTTGTTCGATACTACAGGCGAGACTTTGCGCCAGATTGGTAACGAGTTTGGTGCTACTACAGGTCGTCCACGTCGTTGTGGCTGGTTGGACTTGGTAGCGTTGAAGTATACCGTTATGATGAACGGCGTAACCGAATTGATTATGATGAAGAGCGACGTCTTAAACGAGTTCTCAACTATCAAGGTTGCAGTTGGTTATGAGTTGGATGGCAAGCAGCTCGACTACTTCCCATACGAGTGCACCGACGATATCGTGCCTATCTACAAGGAGTTCAAGGGCTGGAATTGTGACATCTGTGGCGTTCGCAAGTACGAGGATTTCCCTGTTGAGTTCAAGGAGTACGTTGAGTTTATCGAGAAGGAGACTGGTGTGCCTGTAAAGATTATCTCGGTGGGTCCAGATCGTGCAGAGACAATTGTTCGATAATAATATTATAATAGTATGAAGATAGGAACTCCACTTACGTCGGTGGCAAAAAAGGCTATTCTTTGCGGCTCGGGTGAGCTCGGCAAAGAGGTTGCGCTCGAATTGCAACGATATGGCGTAGAGGTTATTGCGTTGGATCGCTACGAGAATGCTCCTGCTATGCAGGTGGCACACCGTAGTTATGTTCTCTCGATGCTCGATGGCGAGCGTTTGCGTGAGATTATCGTGGCTGAGAAGCCAGATATCATCATCCCCGAAGTGGAGGCTATCGCTACTCCTGTGCTCGTTGAACTCGAGAAGGAGGGCTATCGTGTAGCTCCTACAGCAAATGCTGTATGGCTTACTATGAATCGTGAGGGTATTCGTCGTTTGGCTGCCGAGGAGTGCGGTCTTAAGACTGCTGCATATCGATTTGCTGATACTCGTGAGGAGTTTGAGCAGGCGGTTGCAGAGATCGGTATCCCTTGCGTTGTAAAGCCTATTATGAGTTCGTCGGGTCACGGTCAGTCTACTATTAAGAAGGCTGAGGATATCGATCGAGCTTGGCATATTGCACAGGAGGGTGGTCGAGCAGGAGCAGGCCGAGTTATCGTTGAGAGTTTTGTCGATTTCGACTATGAAATCACGCTCTTGACCGTTCGCCATATTGGTGGAACAACACTCTTGGAACCTATCGGACACCACCAGGTTGATGGCGATTATCGTGAGTCGTGGCAACCTCAGCCAATGAGCGAAAAAGCATATACAAAAGCACAAGAGGTGGCTCGTGTAATTACCGATGCGTTAGGTGGTTACGGAATCTTTGGTGTGGAGATGTTTATCAAGGGCGACGAGGTTATTTTTAGCGAAGTTTCGCCTCGTCCGCACGATACAGGAATGGTTACTATGGCGTCGCAAGATTTGTCGGAGTTTGCGCTCCACGCTCGTGCCGTTTTGGGTTTGCCAATTCCTGCTGTTCGCTTTATTGCGCCAAGCGCATCGAAGGCTATTGTTGTCGAGGGTGACACCGATAAGGTTGAGTTTGAGAATATCGAGAAGGTGCTCGAAGAGGAGGGTGTTCAGATTCGCCTCTTTGGTAAACCTGAGGTTGTCGGACATCGTCGTTTTGGTGTAATTTTGGCTACGGGTACCTCGATTGAGGATGCTTTGGCAAAGGCTGAAAGAGCCTATGCGAAGCTCGGAGTTAAAATTTTACCGAGATAGATTGAAAATTTAATGGGATTTACTTTGTAAATTCCAATAAAAAGATTATATTTGCACAAAATAAACCATAGGGTAGAAGATGCGAATTACAGCATTTGACATAAAGACTTGCCCGACAAAGGGCTATGCGAGCGAGCAAATCGCCCCGCAGCCGTCTTTGTCAACTTGCTCTCCTCTTCATTCTATTACTGTTTTGACGAATTAACTATTTACAGGCGGCCTTATTGGGTCGCCTGTTTTGTAACTGTAGGTTATGAGTAAGTTGCTTTTGAAGGGTGGAACCGTTGTGTCAGAGAGTGTTAGCCGCAAGGCTGATGTGCTTGTTGTTGATGGGAAGATCGAGGCAATAGGCGAATCTCTCGCTGTGGATGCGGATGTGGAAGTGTTTGATGCGGAGGGTTGTGTTGTGACCTACGGCTTGGCTGATGTGCACGTTCATTTGCGTGAACCGGGCTACTCGGCAAAGGAGACAATAACTACAGGAACACGTGCTTCGGCTCGTGGCGGAGTGACTACAGTTTGCTCAATGCCTAATCTTCAACCTGCACCCGATGCACCCGAAACTATAGCAATCGAACAGCAGATGATAGATGAGCAGGCTGTAATCGAGGTGTTGCCATTTGCGACAATCTCGTCGCACCGTGCAGGCCGAGAGTTGGCCGATATCGAGGCGTTGCGACCATTGTCGGTTGGCTATTCTGATGACGGAAATGGTATCCAGACCGAGGAACTGATGCGTAAGGCTATGCAGCGCATTGCGGCGGTTGATGGAATTATTGCAGCACATTGCGAGGATGATTCATTGCTCCACGCAGGATATATCCACGATGGCGAGTATGCTCGTGCAAATGGCCATAAGGGAATCTGTTCGGAGAGCGAGTGGGGGCCAATTAAGCGTGATGTGGAGTTGGCGCAGCAGGAGGGGTGTCGCTACCACGTTTGCCACATTTCGACTAAGGAGAGTGTCGATATTATTCGTGGGGCGAAGCAGAAATGTGCGCACATTTCGTGCGAAACAGCGCCTCACTACCTTGTTTTGTGTGACGAGAACTTGCAGGAGGATGGTCGCTTTAAGATGAATCCGCCACTTAGAGCAAAGGAGGATAAGGCTGCACTTATCGAGGGTATTAAGGATGGCACTATCGAGGTTATCGCTACCGATCACGCACCTCATACTGCCGAGGAGAAGTCTCGTGGTTTGAAGGGTTCGATGATGGGCATCGTAGGCATTGAGACCTCGTTTGCTATATGCTACACGCACCTTGTACGTAAGGGTGTGATTACAATTGAGAAGTTGATTCAGTTGATGTCGGAGAATCCTCGTCGCATCTTCCGCTTGGGCGGAGCGATGCGTGTTGGCGAGAGAGCCGATATTGCAGTATTTGATATTACAAAGCCTTATACAATCGACCCAAATGAGTTCTTGTCGATGGGTAAGGCGACGCCTTTCGAGGGCGAGGAGGTTTACGGTCGCTGTGTGCTGACACTCTTCGGTGGCGAGAAGGTTTGGATGGAAAACAAATAACAAACAAAATATATTAACAAGATGAAACAACCCGACAAAAAATTAGTTTTGGAGAGCGGTCAGGAGTTCTTGGGTTACGGTTTCGGTGCCGACACACAGGCGGTATGCGACATCGTATTCAACACCTCGATGGCTGGCTATCAGGAGATTTTGTCAAATCCTGCCTGTACCAATCAGATTGTAGTGATGACCTATCCTACAATCGGCAACTACGGTATTACCGATGAGGACTTCGAGGCTCGTGGCCTTTCAATTGGCGGTTTGGTAGTTCGTGAGGAGTGTAAGACCCCGAGCAACTTCCGCTACACAAAGACCATCTCGGAGTTGATGGAGGAGTACTCAATTCCAGGAATTAGCGGTGTAGATACCCGAATGCTCACTCGCATTATTCGTGACTCGAAGAGCTGTCGTGCAGCTATCGTTTCGGCTGAGATGTCGAAGGAGGAGGCGTTGGCACTTATCGCTGCTACACCTGTAGTACACAACGCAGTTGAGCGTGTAAGTTGCAAAAAGCGTTGGTACTCTCGCACTCCAAACCACCGTTTCGATGTGGTTTTGGTTGATTGCGGTGCAAAGTTGAACTTGGTGCGTATGCTCAACAAGCGTGGTTGCAATGTTGTGATTGTACCGTTCAATACATCGGCAGAGGAGATTTTGGCATTCAACCCTCACGGTATTCTCGTGTCGAATGGCCCTGGAGCACCAGCAGATGTTCCTTCGGTTGTGGAGTTGATCAAGTCGTTGCGTGGCAAGTTGCCTATCTTCGGTACAGGTCTCGGACACCAGCTCGTAGCTTTGGCATACGGTGCTGAGGTGTCACAAATCGAGGGCGTTCACCGTGGTGGTGGTCACCCAGTACGCAACTTGGAGAACGGCAAGATCGAGATTACAGCTCAGGGCTCGCTCTATTTCGTTGACGAGAACTCGTTGGAGAAGACTCCACTCGCAGTTACCCACCGTAGCGTGATCGACAATACAGTCGAGGGTATCGAGTGTGTAGAGGATAAGACCTTCTCGGTGCAGTACAATCCGGAGTCGGCTCCGGGAGCGCAGGATAGCGCATATCTTTTCGATAAGTTCATTAAATTGATGGAGGAGAATCACAATGCCTAAAAGAACAGATATAAAGAAAGTTATGGTTATCGGCTCGGGCCCAATCGTTATTGGTCAGGCAGCCGAGTTCGACTATGCAGGTACACAGGCTTGTCTTGCATTGAAAGAGGAGGGTTACGAGGTTATACTCGTGAATTCGAACCCTGCAACCATTATGACCGACACATTCATCGCTGATAAGGTTTATATGGAGCCTTTGAAGTTGGAGTATGTCGCAAAGATTATTCGCTACGAGCGTCCAGACGCTATTGTTCCAGGTTTGGGAGGTCAGACAGGTCTTAACCTCGCCGTACAGCTCGCAAAGAAGGGCGTGTTGGAGGAGTGTGGTGTTGAGATTCTCGGAACATCGTTCGAGAGTATCGAGCAGGCCGAGGATAGAGAGTTGTTCAAGCAGCTCTGTATCGACTTGGGCGAGCCTGTATTGCCTTCGGAGGTTGTAAATACAATCGAGGAGGGTGTCGAGGTTGCGAAGAAGATTGGCTATCCGTTGGTACTCCGTCCAGCCTTCACACTCGGTGGTACAGGTGGCGGCTTCGTCGACAACGAGGAGGAGTTGCGTGAGTTGATGCGTAACGCTTTGGCACTCTCGCCAGTACACCAGGTGTTGGTAGAGAAGAGTATCAAGGGCTACAAGGAGATTGAGTACGAGGTAATGCGTGATAGCAACGATACCGCAATTACCATCTGTAATATGGAGAACGTTGACCCTGTAGGTGTTCACACAGGTGACTCTATCGTGGTTGCTCCGTGCCAGACCTTGACCGACAAGGAGGCGCAGATGTTGCGTACCAGCGCATTGAAGATTATTCGTGCATTGAAGATTGAGGGTGGCTGCAACGTACAGTTCGCATTGGATCCACTCTCGTTCAACTACTATATTATCGAGGTTAACCCACGAGTTTCTCGTTCATCGGCTTTGGCATCGAAGGCGAGCGGTTTCCCTATCGCACGTGTAACTGCGAAGGTGGCTGTGGGTATGACTCTCGACGAAATTATGCTCTCGAATGGCCCTGCTTGCTCGGAGCCAGCATTGGACTACATCGTAACTAAGGTTGCTCGATTCCCATTCGATAAGTTTAGCGAGGCATCGAACGAGCTCGGTACACAGATGAAGGCTACAGGCGAGGTTATGAGCATCGGTCGTACTATCGAGGAGAGCTTATTGAAGGCAGTTCGCTCGCTCGAGACAGGCGTTTGCCACATCTATCACAAGAAGTTCGACTCTATGGCTACTGCTGAGATTTTGCAGTACATCACTCGTGCTACCGACGACCGCATCTACGGTATCGCAGAGTTGTTGCGTCGTGGTGTAGATCGTTCGTTGATTTACGACCGCACCAAGATCGATATGTTCTTCTTGAAGAAGATGGACAATATCGTAAACTACGAGCGTGAGGTTAAGGCTCACAAGGGCGACCGTGAGGTGTTGCTCGAGGCTAAGCGTATCGGCTTTGGCGATAAGTTTATCGGTCAATTGTGGGATATGACCGAGTCGGAGGTGTTCGAGTTGCGTCAGGAGTTGGGTATTAAGCCTGTATATAAGACTATCGATACTTGCGCAGGCGAGTACTCGGGTTATGTGCCTTACTTCTATTCGACATACGAGGAGGAGAATGAGTCTGTAGTTAGCGACCGCAAGAAGATTGTGGTGCTCGGTTCGGGTCCTATCCGTATCGGTCAGGGTGTAGAGTTCGACTATTCGACAGTACACTCGATTTGGGCTATCCGTGAGGCGGGTTACGAGGCTATCATTATCAACAATAACCCTGAGACCGTTTCGACCGACTTTACAATTTCGGATAAGTTGTACTTCGAGCCACTCACCGTGGAGAACGTGATGAATATTATCCGTATGGAGAAGCCAGACGGCGTTATCGTAACTCTTGGAGGTCAGACCGCTATCAACCTTGCAAAGCCACTCGAGAAGATGGGTGTGAAGGTTGTAGGTACGGGCATCGAGGCTATCGACAGAGCCGAGGATAGAAAGCTCTTCGAGGCAATTATGCGTGAGGTTGGTATTCCACAGCCAAAGGCAAAGGCGGTTACCGATATCGAGGAGGGTGTCGAGGCTGCTGCAAATATCGGTTACCCTGTATTGGTACGTCCAAGCTTCGTATTGGGAGGTCGTGCAATGCAGATTGTAGGTAATGAGCAGGCTTTGCGTCACTACTTGCACAACGCTGTAGAGGTTACTGAGGATTCGCCGGTATTGGTTGATAAGTATATTATGGGTAAGGAGGCCGAGGTTGACGCAATCTGCGACGCTGAGGGCAATGTCTTTATCCCAGGTATTATGGAGCACGTAGAGCATACCGGTGTTCACTCGGGTGACTCTATCAGCGTATATCCTTCGTTCTCTTTGAGCGCAAAGGTTAAGGAGCAGATGATTGACTATACCGTGCGACTTGGTCGTGCTATCGGTATTGTTGGTCTCTACAATATTCAGTTTATCGTAGACGCAGAGGATAAGGTCTATGTGATTGAGGTAAATCCTCGTTCGTCACGTACCGTACCTTTCTTGTCGAAGTCTACAAATGTGCCTATGGCGAAGATTGCAACCCGAGTAATGTTGGGCGAGTCGTTGCCATCACAGGGTATCACAGAGGTCTACGGAGTAGAGCCTAAGCGCCACTTCGTTAAGGCTCCTGCATTCTCGTTTGCAAAGATTAAGGGTGTCGATTCATATCTCTCGCCTGAGATGAAGTCTACAGGTGAGGCTATCGGTTACGACGCTTCGCTCACACGTGCATTGTACAAGTCGTTGCAGGCTTCGGGTATGACCGTTGTGAACTACGGAACAGTACTCTTGACTATCGCAGACAAGGACAAGGAGGCTGCTTTGCCGCTTATCCGTCGCTTCTACAACCTCGGTTTCAACTTGGAGGCAACTTCGGGTACAGCAGCATTCCTTCGTGAGCACGGCTTGCGTACACGCTTGTTGCGCAAGATTAGCGAGGGTAGCGACGATATCGCTAAGTCGTTGTCGAAGGGTCACGTAAGCTACGTAATCAATACTATCGACGTAAATCAGCACAATACTCGTCTTGATGGCTACGAGATTCGTAACGCAGCAGTTGAGAATAATGTGTCGATCATTACGGCGCTCGAGACTGTAAGCGCATTGCTCGATGTTTTGGAGGAGATTACTCTCGGAGTGTCGACTATCGACGCTGAGTATAACGCAAAATAGTGGGGTAGAATGCAACGAGTAGTATTAACCGTAACTAAAAATGAGGCGCTGACACCTCTCATCTACGAGATGCATCTCGCAGGTGATGTGTCGGGCGTTACTCGAGCAGGACAGTTCGTCGAGATCGCTCTCGACGGATTGTACCTCCGCCGACCAATCTCGGTCTGCAACTACGAGGAGGGCGAGCTTACACTTATATATAAAGTAGTAGGCAAGGGTACCGACTTGATGTCGCAGATGGCTGAGGGTACACAGTTGGATGTGTTGACCGGTCTCGGAAATGGCTTTAATATCGACCACGAGTGCGAGAAACCGTTGCTCGTTGGCGGTGGCGTGGGCGTTCCGCCTCTCTATCGCTTGACTCGAGACTTGATTGCACGAGGCAAGGAGGTTACCGTAGTGCTCGGCTTCAATACCGAGTCGGAGATTTTCTATGCCGAGAAGTTCGAGGAGGCCGGCGCAAAGGTTATCATCGCAACGGCTGATGGCTCGGTGGGCATTAAGGGCTTTGTTACCAATGCTATCGCCGAGAGCGGTGTAGATGCCGATTATTTCTATTCGTGT